>JAJEAZ010000410.1 GCA_022824105.1 Alphaproteobacteria bacterium | reverse complement strand
GTCGCGGGACGCGCGGACCTCTTCGGCGGAGACGCCGCTCCTGCGGACGCGGTAGCCGATGGAGATGGGCGTGTCCATCAGGCCCGGCATGATGACATTGCAGCGGATGCCATAGTCCCAATTGGTGCTGGCGAGCATGTGACAGAAGGCGTTCATGCCGGCCTTCGACGCCTTGTAGATCACGCGGTCGGCCGCGCAGACGGCAATGATCGAGGAGACCGCGACAATCGCGCCGGACCGCTGCTCGCGCATGATCGGCACCACCAGCCGGGAGGTGCGGTAGAGGCCCTTCAGGTTGACGTCCATCACCCGGTCCCAGACCTCTTCCGGCAGTGTCATCGGGTCGTTGTCGAGCCCGTCTCCGGTGATGCCGACATTGTAGTGCAGGATGTCGATGCGTCCGTGATAGTCGGTGCAGGCCTTGACGAACGCGGCGCAGTCCCCGTTGTCGGTCACGTCGCCCCGCACGGCCACGCAGTCGCCGCCCTCGGCGCGGATCATGGCGGCTGTTTCTTCGGCCGAAGCGAGGTCCTTGTCGACGGCCACGACCTTCGCCCCCTCACGCGCGAACAGGATCGCCGTAGCGCGCCCGTTGCCGACGGTGTCGCCCGCCTGCTGTCCTGCGCCGACCACCAGCGCCACCTTGTCCTTCAGTCTCATTGCCCTCGTCCGCCGACTGCCCTGGAAACCGTTTCCATCTTGCCCCTGCTGTCGGCCATCCTCAACATGCCCCGGAGCGCCGCCGATGAGCATTCCCCGGTCGGTCATGTTATTCGTAAGCGCCATGGCGCAAGAACCGTTTGAAGACGATCCGGAGACGCCGCGCTACCTCACGACGAAGGAAGTGGCGGCGCTGCTGCGCGTGAAGGAGCGCAAGGTGTACGACCTCGCCGCTGCCGGCGGGCTTCCGCACAGGCGGATCACGGGGAAGCTGCTCTTCCCGCGCACGGAAATCCTGGCGTGGATCGAGGGAGGCGGCGGCGCCGAATCTCCGGAACGGCCGGAGGTGCTCACCGGCTCGCATGACCCGCTTCTCGACTGGGCCGTGCGCGAGTCCGGCTCGGCTCTGGCGACGCTCTGGAACGGCAGCCTCGACGGCCTGGACTCTTTCGCCGGCGGCCGCGCCGCGCTTGCCGGGCTACATATCCCGGAGGAGGCGGACTGGAATGTCCGGACTGTTGCCGCCCGAGGCATACGCGGCTCGGTGCTGATCTGCTGGGCGGTGCGAGCCCGGGGACTCGTCCTGTCGGAGCGCGTATACGAAGAGGTTCGCTGCATTTCCGATCTCAGGGGCAGGCGGATCGCCATGCGCCAGCCGGGCGCCGGGGCGACGGCGCTCTTCGAGAAGCTCCTGTCGAAGGAAGGGCTTGCAACGACGGACCTGATCCCGTCGGCGGAGCTGGCGCGAACCGAGAGCGACGCCGCGGCAGCCGTCGCCGCGGGAGAGGCGGAGGCGGCGCTGGGCATCGAGGCAATGGCCCGGCAGTTTCATTTGCCGTTCCTGCCTCTGGTGCGGGAGCGGTTCGATCTGCTGATCGACCGGCGGGCCTACTTTACCGACCGGGTGCAGATGCTGATGGCCTTTGCGCGCGGCGATGCGCTGAGGCGCAAGGCCGACGCCATGGGAGGCTACGACCTGTCGGAAACCGGTCATGTGCGATGGCTTTCGCCATGACGCGCGAGAGACGGCAGGCACACGGTCCTGCCATCCGCCAGCCGCTCCACGCGCACGTCGATCTGGTAGGCCGCTGACAGCGTGTCTTCGGTAAGGGCGGCGTCCGGCGTCCCGGTCGCGCGCACGCGGCCGTCATGGAGCAGGGCGACGTCGGTTCCGACGGCGAATGCGTGGTCAGGGTCGTGAGTCGACAGGATGACCGTGAGGCCGTCGGCGGCCAGTCCCGCGATCTCGCGCAGCACCAGCGCCTGGTTGCCGAAATCGAGGCTGGCGGTCGGCTCGTCCATGATGAGGACCGGCGTTTCCTGGGCAAGCGCCCGCGCGACCAGCACGAGTTGGCGTTGGCCTCCGGAGAGCCGGGTGTAGTCGGCTTCCGCCAATTCATCGATGCGCAAGCGGGCCAGCGCGCGGCGCGCGGCCTCCCGGTCGGCTTCACCCGGCTGGGAGAATGGCCCGAGCCGAGCCGTCCGGCCCATCAGGACGACTTCGAACGCTGACCAGGCGAAGGGCGGTGCATGGGCCTGCGGCACATAGGCGACACGACGTGCAATCTCGGCCCGCGAGAGGTGGTCGAGCAGCTGGCCTTCCAGAAGCACTCGTCCTCCCCGCGCCGGAATAAGCCCCAGTTGGGTCTTGAAGAGCGTCGTCTTGCCGGAGCCGTTGGGGCCGAGCAGGCAGAGCACCGCGCCCGGCCCGGCCGCCAGCGTTATTCCCGACCCGACCTCGTGGCCGGGATAGCCGATCGCCAGGTCCTGTGTTTCGATCGTCATGCCCATGCGCGCCGGCCCCGCGCAAGAAGCCAGAGAAAGAACGGCGCGCCCACCACCGCCGTCAGAATGCCGAGCGGAACCTCTGCGCCCGAGATCGTGCGCGCCAGCGTATCGACCGCAAGCATGTAACCCGCTCCGAGCAGCGCGGCGGCCGGCAGGAGCCGCCCGAAGCCGGGACCGACGATCATGCGGGCGATATGCGGGATCACCAGACCGACCCAGCCGACGACACCTGCAACCGCGACGACACTGGCCGTGATGAGCGTGGCGCAGACAATGACGATGAGGCGGAGCCGGACGGCCTCGACGCCGAGCGCGCGGGCTTCTTCGTCACCAAGCGCCAAAACATTGATCCTCCAACGCAGCAACGCCAGCGGCACGAGGCCGGCTGCCACGACCGGAGCCGCGGGAAAGAGGTCTGCGGTCTTCACCCCGGCGAGGCTGCCGAGGAGCCAGAAGGTGATGGCAGGCAGCTGGTCGTAGGGATCGGCCAGTACTTTCAGCAGCGATGTCGCCGCCCCGGCGAGCGCGCCGACCACCACGCCGGCCAGCACGAGAATCAGCGTGCGATCGCCGGTCTTGACCGCAGCTGCGACGAAGCCGACCAACAGGACCGCCCCGAGCCCGCCGGCGAATCCCAGTAGTTGGACCGCCACGACCGGCAGCGACAGGAAGATCCCGAGCACCGCGCCAAGCCCCGCCCCGGCCGACACGCCGAGAATGTCGGGCGACACGAGCGGATTGCGGAACAGCGTCTGGTAGCAGGCGCCCGCCGCCGCCAGCGCTGCGCCGACCAAAAGCGATGCGGCTATTCTGGGAAGCCGGATCGCCAGCAGCACGGTTTCGGCCTGGTTCGTGCTTTCGCGCCCCGTCAGGACCGATATCGCTTCAACGAATCCGAGCGGGTAGGGCCCGATCAGCAGCGCGGCGAAGCTGCTGAGGATCAGCGCGCCGATGAGCCAGAGCGCAGTGCCGGTTCCTGCTCCCGCACGGTAGCGAGCGGATTTCAAGGTGCGCGTCCGCCCGCCCACTCCAGCAGCCGGTTCAGCTCGGCTTCTCCCAGATCGACATGGTACCAGAGCTTGTAGAAGGCGTGCGTTTCGCATCGCAGGTCGCCCGGCCACAGGTCGGGATAGAAGAGTCCGGCGAGCCATTTCAGGCCCATCATCCGGTTGATCGATGGCGGACGGTCGATCCAGCCGAACGGTGCGGTGGGCGAAAGATAGACCCGGCCCCGGCGGACCGCCGCGATCCCCTGCCAGAGCGGGTCCTTCCAGACCCGGTCGAAGAAGGTCCGGTCCCAGGTGACGATGGTGTCGGGGTCGGCGACAATCACCTGCTCGGGCGAGGCCTGCACGAGCCCGTACTGCCCCGGCACATCGGCCACGTTCCGTCCGCCCGCAAGCTCGATGATCTCGGTATTGATGGATCCCTTCAGCCCCGTCTCGAGCCCGTCCGGGCCGCGGGCAAGATAGACGCGGGGGCGCTGCTTTTCGGGCACGGCGCCGAGCGTGGCGCGGAGTTCCGCGAATGTCGTTTCCACATCCGCCGCGAGCCTCTCCCCGCGATCGGGGACTCCGAGCGCCGCGCCCAGCAGGCGGAGCGAAGCGGCCGTTTCCGAGAAGCGGCCGTTGATGAGGATGTAGGGGATGCCGGTCTGTTCATGGACACGGTTTGCCAGGTCGATATAGGTGTCCCGCACCGACCCGAAATCGACGATGAGGTCGGGCCTCAGCACGATCACCCGCTCGAGGTTTGCGTCTCCGCCGCGTCCGGTGAGGCGACCGGTTTCGGGAAGATCGCGCCAGGGTCGGGCGATGTAGGGTTTCTCGTAGTCCCGAAGCCTGCGCGGCCAGCCGAGCAGCGCCTCGGGCTTCAGCGCATAGACGAGGATCGAGGCCGGCGGCCCGGCGGCGAAGACCCGTTCCACGCGGTCCGGAATCTCCACGATCCTCCCGGCAGAGTCGCGAACGGTGCGCGCATCGCCCGGTGCGGCGAGGCCGGCCAGGGCAATCGCCAACAGGAACCGCATAACCCCTTTCATTCAGAAATCTCCATGCAAGGCGGCCCTGTCCATACAGCCGAAGGCCGGCGCGCGTCCGTCAGCCGCCCGCATTCGGAAAGAAGACCTGCCGGCCTTCCACCCGGTAGGATGCGATCGCCGACTGCCCCTCCTCGGAGAGCACCCAATCGACGAACTGGCGGCCGAGACCCGCCCTCACATTCGGGTGTTTCTCCGGATTGACCAGGACGATGCCGTACTGGTTGAACAGCCTGGGATCGCCCTCGACCATTATGCGATGGCCGTTCCTGTTGCCGAAGCTCGTCCAGGTCGCGCGGTCGGTCATCGCATAGGCGCCCATGCCGGCGCCGATGTTCAGCGTTGCGCCCATGCCGGAACCCGTTTCGCGGTACCAGCTGCCCGAAGCTGCCGCCACATCGATTCCCGCCTCCTTCCAGAGCCGCAGCTCCGCCTTGTGCGTGCCGCTGTCATCCCCGCGGGAAGCGAAGGGAACCGCCGCTTCGGCGATCTTCCGCAGCGCCGCTGCGGCGTCTCTCATGCCTGCAACGCCAGCCGGATCGGAGGCCGGACCGACAATGACGAAGTCGTTGTACATGACATCGGCGCGCTCAATGCCATGGCCGTCGGTGACGAACTTTTCCTCTGCCTTCGGAGCATGGACGAGGAGCACGTCGCCGTCGCCGTTTGCCGCGTTTCTGATGGCCTGGCCCGTGCCCACGGCGACCACCCGGACCTCGATCCCGGTCCTCTCCCGGAAGATCGGCAGGATATGGCCGTAGAGGCCGGAATTCTGGGTCGAGGTCGTGGACTGGACGATGATGAACCGGTCCGCCGCCGCAGGCCCCGATGCTATGAATGCAGCGGCTGTCAGAGCGAAAAGAGCGTGTCTGACCATGCGGCGCCCGCCCACCCGGTTTCAGGCTTTCGGCCCGGTCGGGGTGTCGAGATAAAGACGGCCCTGGAGCCAGGCTCGGGCCGCTTCGGACCGGGGCATGTCCAGCACGTCCGATGCCGGCCCGGTTTCGACCACCCGCCCGCCATGCAGGAAGACCAGATCGTCGCCGAGGCGCCGCGCCTGGCCGATGTCATGGGTGACCAGCACGATGGCGACGCCGCTCTCATGGGCCTCGGCAACAAGCTGCTCGATGGCATGGGTCGAGCCCGGATCGAGGCTGGCCGTCGGTTCGTCCAGGAACAGCACGCGCGGCCTGCAGGCAAGCGCGCGCACGACCGCGAGCCGCTGCTGCTCCCCGCCGGAAAGGACACGCGCCGGCCGGTTCGCCAGATCGCCGAGCCGCGACCGTTCCATCGCCTCGGCCTCCCGCGCCCTCCGCTCCGGCCCCGGGAGCCCGCGGACCGCGAGCGCGAAGCGAAGGTTGGCGAGCACCGAGCGGCGCAGCAGGACGGGGCGCTGGAACACCATCGCCTGCGCAAGGCGGCCTTCGCGGTCGAGGGGCCGGCCCTGCCAGAGCACCTCGCCGGCGGTCGGGCGGATCAGGCCGTGCAGCAGGCGCAGCAGCAGGCTCTTGCCGGCGCCGTTGGCTCCCATGACCACCGTTCGCCTGCCGGGGCGGATGTCGATATCGACCCCGTCGATCAGCCGCTTGCCGCCGGCGTCGAAACACAGGCCCCGCGCGCTCAGCAGGGCCGGACCGTCCGCCGCCATCGGGGGCGCCGATGCGGCCATATGGAACGCCGCCTCAGGCATAGGCCATCCGGACCGCCGAGGCCCGGAGCGCCATCACGGCTCCGTTCACGGCCACGGCCATGACGAGGAGCACGACGCCGAGCGCCAGCGCCAATTCGAGATTGCCCCTGGAGGTTTCGAGCGCAATCGTCGTCGTCATCACGCGGGTCACATGGTTGATGTTGCCGCCGACGATGATGACCGCGCCCACTTCCGCGACCGCGCGCCCGAAACCGGCGAGCGCCACGGTGAGAAGGCTGTAGCGCGCGTCCCACAACAGCGCGGCCACCCGGTCGAACGGACCCACTCCGAGCGAGTCGAATTGCTCGGCATATTCCCGGTAGCAGTCCTCCACCACCTGCCGGCTCAACGCCGCCACGATGGGCGTGACGAGGATCGTCTGGGCGATAATCATGGCCGCCGGGGTATAGAGCAGCTCCAGCGGACCGAGCGGCCCGGCGGCGGACAGCATCAGATAGGCGATCAGCCCCACGACGACGGGCGGCAGGCCCATCAGCGCGTTGAGGACGACGATCACGGCCGTCCTCCCCGGAAACCGGAACGCGCCCACCGCCGCGCCGAGCGGCAGGCCGATGGCGCAGGAAATGGCAACCGCCGTCAGGGTGACGCGCAGCGACAGGCCGACGATCTCGACCAGGTCGGAGTTCCAGGCGAGGATCAGGCCTACCGCCTCGCCGAGTACGCTCCAGAAGCTCTCCACCCTGCATTTCCTCCGTCAATTCGGAAGAAAAGCACAAATAACGACTTGAATCGACAATAAAGACAGTCGGTTCAGGCTGCCGCGGTTGGCCTCGTCCGGCCTTTCGCAGGGCGTCCCCAGCCTGTAGGCTTGCGGGACGGACAGGCGCGAAAACAACAAGATGCCGAAGATGCCTGGGTTCGCAAGACAAGGCGCCGGGCGCCTGGAGCGCCTGCGCTCGGCCAGCGGGGAGCTGTCGGGCGCATTCGGCGACCTCGGCACGTTCCTGCCTTATGTCGTGGCTGCGGTGGGCGCGGGCATTCTCGCGCCGACACCGGTGTTTGCGGGCTTTGCCGCGGGGTATGTCCTCGTCGCCGCCATCTACCGGATACCCGTATCCGTCCAGCCGATGAAGGCGCTCGGCGCCGTGATAATCGCGGGCGGCCTCACGGCGGCCGAAACCGCCTGGGCAGGCGGCATCGTCGGTGCGGTTCTGCTCCTGCTTGCGGCCATCCCGTCGTTCGAGAAGGCAACTCGCGCGATACCGCAATCGGTGGTCACGGGCCTGCAGGCGGGGCTCGGCCTCATGCTCGTGACGGTGGCGTTCGGCCTGATGAGCCAGGACTGGATCATGGCCGTCGCCGCGCTGGCCGCGCTCTCGCTCGCCTTTCTCCTGCCGCGGGGACCGTGGGTTCCGCTCGTCGTCATCGGCGCCCTGTTGCTGGTGCCCTATGCCGGGCCGCCCATTCCTCCGGCGGCGCCTGCCGGCGGAATCGACTCGGTGCATGCGGTGCTTTCGGGCGTGCTGGCGCAGCTGCCGCTGACCCTGCTCAATGCCGTGGTGGTCGCCGCCGCGATTACCCGGTCGCTCTATCCCGACCGGGCCGAGCGGGTCAGCGAACGCAAGCTTGCGGTCACGAACGGGCTGATGAACCTCCTGCTCGCGCCGCTGGGCGCCATGCCGATGTGCCACGGGGCGGGCGGTATCGCGGCCCATCGACGGTTCGGCGCGCGGGGCATGGGCGCGCCGCTGATCATGGCGGCCTTCTGCTGTGCGGCCCTCGTGATGGGGCCGGAGATCGTCGGTCTGCTCATGTCGATCCCGCCGCCGGTCGTCGGCGCCCTGCTCGTCTATGCGGCGGCCGACCTGATCTTCAGCCCGCGATTGTTCGACGCCCGCCCGGACTGCCGGCCGGTTATCGCCGCGGCCGCGCTGGCGACGGTCTTTCTCGGTGCGCTTGCGGGCCTGATCGCGGGCCTCGCGGCGGAGGGGCTGCGCGTTTATATCCGGCGCAGGCTTCGGCCCGGTTCCACGCATAGCAGGGGTTGAGTCGCCGGGGCAGAACGGCTCAGGCGCCGCCTTCGGCAGCCGGGTATGCGCCGCCGACTTCTTCCGGGGCGATGGCGACGGTCTTGATGACGGCATGGCACGCCACGCCCTCCGCAAGCCCGAGCGCTTCGGTCGAGCGGCGGGTCGCGCGGGAGAGGATCGTGCCGGCCGCCGTGCGGACCGAAACGATGGCGCCCGGCCCCTCGCCCGCCCGGACCGATTCGACCGTGCCCGGCAGGATGTTCAGCGCGGACAGGCCTTCCGGCTCCCGTCTGGACAGCAGCACCTCATGCGCTGCGATCCGGACCCGGATCCGGCTGCCGGGCGCATGCGGCACCCTCGGCAGGAACAGGCGCACCCCGCCGGCTTCGATCTCGGACAACCCGTCGGCGTGGTGGCGCACGACCGCCGCTTCGAGCACCGCGCCCGCGCCGCGCGCGCCCACCGGCGTGACCGTGGGGTCGCCCAGCACCTCGACCGCCGGCCCCTGGCGCACCGCGCGCCCGTCCTGCAGGGCAATGACGGTCGTCGCGAGCCGCGCCACTTCCGCTGCGGAATGGCTGACGTAGAGCACCGGCACCGACACCTCGTCGCGCAAGCGCTCGAAATAGGGCAGGATTTCCGCCTTGCGCGCTTCGTCCAGCGAGGCCAGCGGCTCGTCGGCGAGGATCAGCCGGGGGCTCGCCAGCAGCGCGCGCCCGATCGCG
>JAJEAZ010000609.1 GCA_022824105.1 Alphaproteobacteria bacterium | reverse complement strand
CGGTCGGTCGGCCCCTGTTCCACGACGCGCCCGGCATAGAGCACGACGATGTCGTCGGCGAAGGACGCCACGGTGGACAGGTCGTGGCTGATGAACACGAACGAAACGCCGCTTTGCCGCCGGAGCCGCTTGAGAAGCTCGATGACATTGGCGCCGACGATGGTGTCGAGCGCGGAAATCACCTCGTCGCAGAGCAGCACTTCGGGCGATGCCGCGAGCGCGCGGGCGAGGTTGACCCGCTGCTTCTGCCCGCCGGAAAGCTCCTCCGGATACCGTCCGGCAAATTCGGGCGGCAACTCCACCATGTGCAGCAGTTCTTCGACGCGCCGCCTCTTTTCCTTCCCCCTCAGTCCGAAATAGAACTCGAGCGGGCGCCCGAGAATGCCGCCGATCCTCTGGCGCGGATTGAGCGCGACATCGGCCATCTGGAACACGAACTGGATCTTTTGAAGCTCGCTGCGGGCCCGTTGCTGGAGGCCGGGCTGGAGCGTCTGCCCGTCCAGCAATATCTCTCCCTCGGTCGCGGGCAGCAGGCCCGACATGACCCGCGCCAAAGTGGACTTGCCGCAGCCCGACTCGCCGATGATCCCGACCGTGTGCCCCCGCTGCACGCTCAGGTTCACGTCGCGCAGCACCTTGACGGCCACCGAACCGTCCATCCGCCTGCCGTAGCCCGCATCGACGTCCCGGACTTCCAGGGCGGGGCTCTCGCGCAAATGCTCCGCCAGGGACGCATCGCCCTGCCCCGCCGCCGGAGGCGGCCGAACCGCCGCCATCAGGCGCCGCGTATAGTCGTGGGAGGGCCGGTTGATGACCTGGTCGGCGTCCCCGTGCTCCAGGATGTCGCCCGCATAGAGCACGACGATGCGGTCGGCGATCTGCGCGACCACGGAGAGGTCGTGCGTGACGTAGAGCGCTGCCGCTCCTTCCTGCTGGATAACCGATTTGAAGGCCTTGAGCACCTCGATCTGGGTCGTGACGTCGAGGGCCGTGGTCGGCTCGTCCAGAATCAGCAGGTCCGGCCGGCCGCAGAGCGCCATGGCCGCCATCAGCCGCTGCAGCTGCCCGCCCGATACCTGGTGGGGGTAGCGCCTGCCGAGACGGTCGGGGTCCGGCAGTTCCAGCGCCCGGTAAAGCTCCTCGGCCCGCTCCTCGGCCTCCTCGCGGCTCATCTGGCCATGCAGCACGGGGGACTCCGTCACCTGCTCGCCAATGGTCAGCGCCGGATTGAAGGTGGCGGCCGCGCTCTGGGCGAGATAGGCGACGCGCTGGCCCCGCATGTCGCGCTTCTCGTCGGGAGGCATCGAGATCACGTCGCGCCCGTCCAGGCGCACCTCGCCGCCGGTGAACTCCAGACCCGGCTTCGAGTATCCGAGCGCGGAAAGCGCGATGGTCGTCTTCCCGGAGCCCGACTCCCCGATAAGCGCGACGACCTCGCCCCGGCCCACGGTGAAGCTCGCATTCTTGACGATGGGCGTCAGGCCGCCATCGTCCCTGCGCGCATCGATGTTCAGGCCGTCGACTTCGAGGAGCGCGGGCATCAGATCATCCTCTTGGCCAGCCGCCCGCCGGCATGGGCGGACACATCGTCAACGATGAGGTTGATGGCGATGGTGAGCGTCGCGATGGCGAGCGCCGGCACCAGCGGCGCGACGGCGCCGTAGGGCAGCCCGGACAGGTTCTCCCGGACCATGCTGCCCCAGTCGGACTGGGGCGGCTGCACGCCGAGGCCGAGGAAGCTCAGGCTGGAAATGAACAGGATCACATAGACGAAGCGCAGCCCGAAATCGGTCGCCATCGGCATGGCGACATTGGGCAGGATCTCGCGGGTGACGATCCACCACAGGCCCTCGCCGCGCACCCGCGCCGCCTCGACGAAATCGCTGACCTTCACGTCCTGCCCGAGCGACCGCGCGATCCGGAATACGGTGGAGGCGTATATGAGCCCGGTCAGCACGATCAGGATCGGGATCGTGCTGCCGATGGCGGCGATGACCACAAGGGCCAGCATGATGCTCGGGATCGAGAGGATCGCGTCGTTGAGGCGGCTCAGCGTAGAGTCCATGACGTTCCCGCCGACGGCTGCCGCGATGCCGAGCGTGACCCCGACGAGATAGGCCAGCAGGGTCGAGGCCAGCGAGATGCCGATGGTGGTGCGCGCGCCGAACAGGGTGCGGGACAGGATATCGCGCCCGAGATAGTCGGTGCCGAGCCATGCGATCTCGCTCGGCGGCTGGTAGTCGGTCTCCGGATAGGGATTGTCGCTGCCCGGCACGATGAACAGCGCCTCGTCCAGGATGTCGGCCTCGTGATAGGGCGAGACCGACGGGCCGATGAACACGATGGCCATCCAGAACGCGACGACGCAAACGCCGAGCTTGCCGCTCCAGGAGAGCCTGAGCCGGCGCCGGGGCGGCGCGTCCGGCAGTTCCTCGAAGCCGGCTCCCGTATCGGTCCTGTCGATGTTCCCGGCCATGCGCGATACCCCTATTTCGGATGCCGAAGTCTCGGGTTCGACAGGATGGACACCATGTCCGCGACGAAGATCAGCACGACATAGGTAGCGCAGAAGATCATGGCGCAGGCCTGCACCAGCGGCAGGTCCCGCGTCTGCACGGCGTCGATCATCAGCTTCGCCAGTCCCGGATAGGCGAACACCGTCTCGACGATGACCACGCCGCTCACGAGATAGGCGAGATTGAGCGCGATGACGTTCGTGATGGGGCCGATGGCGTTGAGCAGCGCATGGCGGAGGATGATCCGCTTGCGCGGCACGCCCTTCAGGATCGCCATTTCGATATAGGGCGAGCTCATGACATTGAGCACCGTCGCCCTGGTCATGCGCATGATCTGCGAGGAGGCGACGATGACGAGGGTGAGCGCCGGCATCGCCAGGGCGCGGAGCAGTTTCAGGCCCGTCTCCTGCCCGCTGATATAGGCGGTGGCGGGCAGCCAGCCGAGCTGGACCGCCACGATCAGCACCAGCAGGGTGGCGACGAGGAACTCCGGCACGGAAATGAGGCCGAGCGTCGTGAAGGTGACCGCGCGGTCGAGCTTCGTGCCGGGATACATGGCGGCGAGCAGGCCCACCGTCACCGCGAAGGGCACCGCGATCGCCGCAACCACGCCCGCCAGCCTGAGGGTATTGACCAGGCGGGGCATGAGCATTTCGGAGATCGGCGTGCCGATGGTCCCGGCGCCGGCGCCGGCCTTCGAGAAACCGAGGTCCCCCGTCAGCAGGTCGCTCAGCCAGATCCAGTACCGGACATGCGCAGGCTCGTCCAGGCCGAGCTTGGCGCGCAGCGCCGCCAGGGATTCGGGCGTCGCCATCTGGCCCAGGATGATGTTGGCGACATCGCCCGGCAGAATGCTGGTGCCGATGAAGATCAGCACCGACACCACGAACAGCGTCGCGATGCCGAGGCCGGTCCGGCGCAGTATCGCGTTCAGCAATGTCATTCTGTGGACGATCCGGAACGGGTCGCCATGCGTCGGCCGGACGGCGGCTGTCGGAAAGGAAGGCCCGCGCGGCCGAAACCGCGCGGGCCCGTATCATCCGGTCGACGGCACGGACGGACTCACGCGTCCATCCAGGCGAACTCGACCCACTCATAGGCCCCGAGCGCGCCGAACGGCACGTTCGGGATGCCCTGGACCTTGTTGCTGGCGCCGTCCACCTCGTTGACATGGCAGGGAATCACCATGCCGCTGCCATTGTGGATGAGGGTTTGCATCTCGCAGAGCATGCCGTGGCGCTTGGCCGGGTCGGTCTCGGCGAGTTGCGCCGTCAGCAGCTCTCCCATCCGTTCATTGTTCCAGAAGGTGTCGTTCCAGGCGGCGCCCGGCGCGAACTGGATGGCCATTTGCGCGTTGGCGGTCGGGCGCATGTTCCAGGAGACGACGTTCATCGGCTCCTTCATCCACACCGCGCCCCAGTAGCCGTCCGTCGGCACCTTCTTGATCCTGAGGTCGAAGCCGATCTTCTTGAGATTGGCCTGCATCAGGAGGCAGATCTCCTCGATGCCGAGGCGGACCGGCGCGACATGAAGCTCGGCGGAGGTGATGCCGGACTTCTCCAGGTGGAACTTGGCCTTGTCGGGATCGAACGGGCGCACCGCCAGGTCGGCGCAATGGTCCGGACCGAAGGCGGGCCCGACCGGGTGGTCGTTGCCGACCGTGCCGTGGCCCTTGAGGATCGAGCGCACGATGCGGTCGCGGTCCTGGATATATTGCATGCCCTTGACGAAGTCGTCGTTCTCGCCGGGCGCCGTGTTCTTCAGGATGCAGATGCCGGTATAGGCGCTGGTCGGCGTCGAGATGACGCGCACGCCGTCGGCTTCCTCGACCCGCGAGATGCTCTTGGAGTCCACCTGGGCGATAAGCTCGACATCGCCGGCGATCAGCGCGTTGGCGCGCGACAGCGGGTCGGTGATGGCGGTGATCTCCAGAGCCTCGAAATTCGCGCCGTCCCTCCAGTAGTTGGGATTGCGCACATGCGTGGAGCGCACGCCGGCCTCGAAGGACTCCAGGATGAACGGGCCGGTGCCGTTGCCCTTCTTGAAGTCCTCGGTGCCCTCCTTGGCGATCTTCGCCTGCTTCTCGGTGAGCTTCGCGGGAAGGTCGGAGTCCGGCGTTTTCAGGATGGCCTTGACGGTTTGCCCGTCCACCTTCTTCCACTCCTGCACCGACTGGAAGAGCGCCTTGGCGACCGAGGGCGTGTCCTCGCCGAGATGGCGGTTCATGCTCCAGACCACATCGTCGGCGGTCAGCGGCGCGCCGTCGTGGAACTCCACGCCCTTGCGGATCTTGAAGGTGTATTCGGTGGCGTCGGCGTTGGCCGACCATTCCTCGGCCAGCTCGGGCGCGAGCGCCATGTTGTCGCGCATCTGGACGAGGCCGTTATAGGTGGCCCTGCCGCGCGTGTAGTCGATGCCCGAGGTGAAGACGATCGGGTCCATCTGGTCGTCCGGCCCATGAAGGTTGTTCGCGTAGCGCACCGTGCCGCCCTTGCGCGGCGTCGCGGCAAGCGCGCTGGACGAATGCAGGAAACCCGTCGCGGCGGCGCCGGTAATGCCGAGCGCGCCCATCGCCGCCAGGAAATCCCGGCGGTCCATGCGGCCGTCCCGGTACATTTGCTGGAACTTCTTGATGTCTTTCATACTTGTGTCCTCCCTGCTGTCTCTTCCCGTCGAGTTGCGGGCGATAGGTTTCGATACAGAAACTCCCAATCGGTCCGGCGAGCCGTTCGCCTGTTTCCCGGCAGCTGCATTCTGCAAACGCGGTCGCAATGCGGGTTACGGGCATCGATAGCCTCGAAATCCCGAAACCGGCCGTCGCCGCTCCTGCCGTCCGGCAGTCCGCCGAGCTGTCAGCCAAACCCGCTGACAGGCGATTTAAGCAGATGCCCGGCGGGAGCGTCAAATCGGGGGTCTTCAGGAAGACGCCGGCCGGGGGTCCGCCACCCCTCGCGAGCGGCTCGATAATCCCGCTTGTACAAAGGCTTTCGCGCCCCGAGGCAGCGCGGCCGGCGCCTGCGCTCTCCGCGCTCGCGAATGTCGGCCCGGCAATCTATGCTGGCCCCGGCAATGACTGGGGAGCCGTTTGGATGGGCGTATTGGAAGGCAAGGTCGTTCTGGTTACGGGGGCGGGCCGAGGCATCGGTCGCGAGGTCGCGGTGCTGGCGGCCAGGGAAGGCGCGCAGGTGGTCGTGAATGACCTCGGCGGCGATGTCGGCGGCGCGGGGGCGGATGCGACGCCGGCCCAGGAGACCGCCGCCATGATCGAGGCTGTAGGCGGCGAGGCGGTGGTCAACGGCGACAGCGTTGCGGACTACGAGGCTGCGGGCCGGATGGTCGGCCAGGCGGTGGAGGCCTTCGGGCGCATTGACGGGGTGGTCAATGTGGCCGGCATCCTGCGCGACGTGATCTTCCACAAGATGAGCGAGGCGGACTGGGATGCGGTGATCTCGGTGCATCTCAAGGGCTCGTTCAATGTGGCGCGCAATGCGGCGGACCATTTCCGGGCG
>JAJEAZ010000445.1 GCA_022824105.1 Alphaproteobacteria bacterium | reverse complement strand
ATCGCGGGCCGAGGTCATCGACCCGTCGCAGATTTCCGGCGACAAGGTCATGTTCAGCGCTCAGGTGACGGTCGTCGATGAGGAGAGCGACGAGGAAGCCTGCTACCGCATCGTCGGGCAGGACGAGAGCGACATTGCCGAAGGCCGGCTGTCCGTCGCCTCGCCGCTCGCGCGCGCGATGATCGGCAAGTCGGTCGGCGACCAGATCGAGGTCGATGCGCCCGGCGGGGCGCGCTATTACGAGATCGTGAAGATCGACTACGCCTGAGTGGGCGGCGCGGGCCGCAGCCGATGTTCTCCGATAGCACTGCCATTATGTTATCCCGGATGTTCCCGCGAAAGGCTGCGGTGTTCGATCATGGAAGATGACCGGGTTCTGAGTATCCTGACCTCGTTGGCTCAAGGCAGCGATCCGGAAACCGGAGAGGTGTTGCCTCGCGAATCTGTCATCCAGAAACCCGATGTCATACGAGCATTGTGGCATGCGGTGACGATATTCCGCCATCGTGTCGCGGAAAATGACCATGAGAACCGCAAACGGTCCCGAGGCAGACAAAGGTGGACGGTTGAAGAGGGCAGACGGTTGGCGCAAGCCTTCGATTCGGGCGTCACGATCGAGGAACTTGCCGCCACTCACGGGCGAACGTCCAACGACATACAACGGCGTCTCGTAAAGCTGGGGCGAATAGAAAAAGGGGGGCCGAATCGAGGCGGAGAAACGTGGACGACCGAAGAGGACAATCGGCTGACGCAAGCCTTCGACTCAGGCGCCACGATCAAGGAACTTGCCGCCGGCCACGAGCGAACCAGCGGCGCCATACAAAGCCGTCTCGTCAGGCTGGGTCGAATAGAACGTCCGGGATATTGGAACCGAGACCGGGACTTGTAAGGGGCTCCCCAAGCTGCAGGCAATGTCGTCCGGGGGTCAGCGCCTTCGGCCGCTTGGGTGGCCGGAACTCCGCCGGAAAACTTCCATGAGCGCTGAAAAGCCAGCAGCGTCAATGAGGCAGCAGGTGACGCGCACGACATCTGCGAAGCCAGGCGCTCCTGTCTTCCCGTGCTGCGGCCCTCACCAGGGGATCGTGCGCCCCCGCCAGTCCAGGAAGGCGCCGGACTGTCGGTCGGTGAGGCGCTCGGCGATGTGGCGCATGCCGCGCGCGCTTTCCTCCGGCGTCACCGGGGCGTGCCGGCCGCCCATGTCCGTGGCGACGTGGCCCGGATGCAGGATGGCGACCCTGATACGGCCCGCCAACTCCAGCGCGAGGGTGCGGGCCGCCATATTCAGCCCCGCCTTCGAGCTGCTGTAGGCGTAGCGGCGCACGCCGGCGGCCTGCGAGATCGAGCCCAGCTGGCTCGTCACGAACACCATGGTGCGCCGCTCGCTTGCGGCGACCTGGCCCGCAAACGCTGCCGCCAGCGCCACTGGCGCGATCGTGTTGATGCGCAGGCACCGCGCCCACTCCTCCGTGTCGAGCCGGGCGAGCGAGCGGGTATTGGGCGAATCCACGCCGGCATTGTTCCAGAGCAGGTCGATGCGCTCATCCCGCCAGCGTTCGGCGAGCGCGGCAATGCCTTCGTCGTCGGTCACGTCGAGGCGCGCCGCATCGGCGATTCCGTCGAGGCCGGCCAGCGCCGCCGGGTTTCGGCACACGGCCAGCACCCGCCAGCCGTCGGCGAGATAGTCGCCGGCAAGGGCGCGGCCGATGCCGCGCGCCGCGCCGGTAATCAGGGCTGTGGGCACTGCGCCGTGACTTCGATCTCGATCTTCATCGCCGGATCGACCAGCCCGGCCACGACGACCGCCGTGGCGGCCGGGCGGATATCGCCGAACACCTCGCCGAACACCGGCATGAGCGCCGGGAAATCCCCGGCGTCGGTCAGGAAATAGGTGACGCGCACGACATCCTCGAACCCGGCTCCGGCCTCCGCCAGCGCCGCTCCGATAATGTCGAAGGCAAGGCGCGCCTGCTCGACGACATCCTCGGGAATCGCCCCTGTTCCGGGGTCGGCCCCCGTCGTGCCGGCGACATGGACCCAGCCGCCCTGTACCACGGCGCGGGAGTAGCCGGCGGCCGCCTCATAGCGGCCGCCGGAGGAGATCAGCCGGCGGGTCACGCTGCGCGTTCGATGGCCATGGCGGTCGCCTCGCCGCCGCCGATGCAGATCGCCGCGACGCCCTTCTTTGCGCCGTTCTTCCGCATGGCGTTGATGAGCGTCGCCACGATCCGCGCGCCCGACGCGCCGACCGGATGGCCGAGGGCGCAGGCGCCGCCATGGACATTGACCTTCTCGGCCGGCAGCCCGAATTCCCGCATCGCCGCCATCGGCACCACGGCGAAGGCCTCGTTGATCTCGTAGAACTCAACCTCGTCCTTGTCCCAGCCGGTCTTCTCGAACAGCTTCTGCATCGCGCCGACGGGAGCCGTCGTGAACCAGCGCGGCTCCTGGCTGTGCGAGGTGTGGGCGACGATGGTGGCGAGCGGGGTGAGCCCCCGGCGCTCGGCCTCGGACCGGCGCATCAGCACCAGCGCGGCCGCGCCGTCGGAAATCGAGCTGGAATTGGCCGGGGTTACGGACCCGTCCTTGGCGAAGGCCGGGCGCAGGCTCGGGATCTTCTCGATATTGGCGGTGAAGGGCTGCTCGTCCTGCTCGACGACCGATTCGCCGCGCCGCGTCTTCACCGTCATCGGCACCATTTCGCTCGCGAAGGTGCCGTCCTCATTGGCGGTGCGGGCGCGGTTCAGCGACCGGATCGCGAACTCGTCCTGCTCCTCGCGGGTGAACTGGAAGTGCCGCGCCGTCTCCTCGGCGAAATGGCCCATGAGCGCGCCCGGCTCATAGGCGTCCTCCAGCCCGTCGAGGAACATGGCGTCCTCGAACCGGCCGTGGCCCATGCGCATGCCGGCGCGCGCCTTCTCCACCATGTAGGGCACGTTGGTCATGCTCTCGAAGCCGCCCGAAACCATGACGTCGTTGCTGCCGGCGAGCAGCAGGTCATGACTCAGCATGGTGGCTTTCATGCCGGAGCCGCAGAGCTTGTTGATCGTGGTGGCGCCGGCCGACTTCGGGATGCCGGCATGGATGGCGGCCTGGCGGGCCGGCCCCTGCCGCTGGCCGTGCGGCAGAACGCAGCCGAGGATCACCTCGTCCACATCG
>JAJEAZ010000080.1 GCA_022824105.1 Alphaproteobacteria bacterium | reverse complement strand
GCGGGCGAGCGCATCAACCATCTGGGCGTCGAGGTCTTCCGCGAGGAGGATGTCGATGCCGCGACGGAGCGCCTCCAGGCCGCCGGCATCGAGCACCTGATCGAGGAAGAGACGCGCTGCTGCCACGCCACCCAGAACAAGGTCTGGGCGACGGAGCCGCAGGGCCTGCGCTGGGAGTGGTACCGGATCACCGACGACACCGACGCGCTGTTCAACGCGCTCGGTCCGCGGGCAGGCGAGGAGAGGCAGGCGGCTTGCTGCCCGTCTTCCGGGAAGGTCGCCGCCGCATCCTGAGAACGTATCGCCTCGTTCTTCGAGACGGCGAACGGGATTGTCTCAACCAGGAGCCGAAGCCGTCATAATGGCCGGAAAGCGATAGCGAGGACGCTGGCGAGTGTGGCAAGGCCGATAGCCAGATTCAGGCCGACAACCCATTGCAGGGTGCTGACGCGGGTATCGAGCCGGTCGATATCCGCCCTGGTGGCAAGGTCCCCCTGACCGGCGCGGATCGCAGCAGCGACGGCCTCGGCCGCCTCTCGCTTCAAGCCGGCATGCTCCATGTCGCGGGCTGCCGCCAGAGTGTCGAATGTGGCGGTCATCGCGGAACCCCGTTATGCGGGCGGAGCACGCGCAACAAGCGTTCGATTCCGTCCCCGGCCTTGCGGCGGAGCGCGATGGCACCGTGTCGTTTCGTGTCAGGTGTCATTACGTCTCCGGCGTCGGGTTCAGGCGCGGGGCCGCGCCGCTTCGGCCGACACTAGGCCCTGCAAGGGGGGCGATCAAGATGGGGGAAGTGCGATGTTGGAGACGGCCTTCCCGGTAAAGGTTCGGGGGAGGCCGCCGGGCGCCCGGTCGTCTTCAGAGGCGGATGCGGAAGTCGTTCTGCCCCGAGCGGTCCTCGCCGCGCATGAGGAAGAGCGTGCGGTCGGCGTGGTTCACGAGGCCCTTGTCGCGGGCGAGGCCGGCGGCGATATCGCGGTCGAACACCGAAGAGGTCGGCATGTAGCGCAAGGTCATGCCCCGGCGCGGCTTCGGGGAGTTGTTGGCCTCCGAGCCATGCACCAGATAGACGTCGTGCAGCGAGACCTGGCCGGCCTCCAGCTCGATCGGCACGGCGAGGTCTTCGTCGAACTCCTCCTCGCGCAGCTCCTGGTTCAGCGTATAGGCCGGGTCGTCATTGGTGTCGTGCGCGCGGAGCCGCCTGTCCAGGTGCGAGCCGCGCAGCACGTTCAGGCAGCCGTTTTCCTGCGTTGAGGCGTCGACCGCGATCCACACCGTGCAGGTGGCGAGCGGGCGCACCGGCCAGTATTCGCCGTCCTGGTGCCAGGGCGTCTTGCGCCCGTTCAGCGCCGGCTTGGCGAAGAAACTGGAGTTCCAGAGCGCGATATCCGGGCCCAGCACCTGCTCCACCATGTCCAGGATTTCCGGCACCCGCGCCCAGTTCAGGAAGGCCAGGTCGTAGGCCAGCAGGTTGGGGCAGTAGTCGCGATATTCGGGGTGGCGCGCGACCAGCCGGTCGTGATGCGCGCGAATGTCCTCCAGGTCCCGCTCGGGCAGCCGGAAATCGGGCGTCACATAGCCGTCCGCATTGTATTTTTCGATCTCCGCGGCGCTCAACATGGTTTCCCCTCGCGAATCCGGGCTGCTATACTGTGCGGCTGCCGAAAGACAGCCGGTCGATACCATAGCCGCTCCGGGAGCGACGATGAAGCTCACCATCGAACGCAGCCAGTTCCTGAAATCGCTCAGCCATGCGCAGAGCGTGGTCGAACGGGCCAACACCATCCCGATCCTGGGCAATGTGATGCTGGAGGCGGCGGACGGGCGGCTGCGCCTCTCGGCGACCGATCTGGAGCTCGGTGCGGTCGAGACGGTGGACGCCGAGGCGATCTCGGGCGGAGGCACCACGCTGCCCGCGCAGGTGCTCTACGACATCGCCCGCAAGCTGCCGGACGGCGCGCAGGTGGAACTGGAAACCGAGGACGGCTCGGACCGCATCCGGCTGCGCTGCGGGCGGTCCACCTTCACGCTCTCCGCCCTGCCGCCCGAAGAATTCCCGGAGCTCTCGAAGGCCGAATTCGGCTGCCGTTTCCAGCTTGCCGCGGAGGACCTGCGCGGGCTGATCGACCGGACCGGCTTCGCGGCCTCGACCGAAGAGACGCGCTACTACCTGAACGGCATCTACCTGCACACCACCGAGCATGAGGGCGTGCCGGTGCTGCGCGCGGTCGCGACCGACGGCCACCGGCTGGCGCGGGTCGAGGTGCCGAGGCCCGCCGGGGCGGAGGACATGCCGGGCGGCGTGATCGTGCCGCGCAAGGCGGTCCAGGAGCTGCGTAAACTGCTGGGAGACGGGGAAACTGGGAAGGATTTCCCCGTCGATATCTCGGTCTCGGAAACTGGGATAAAGTTTGTTGTCGAAAGCGTCGAACTGACCTCCAAGCTGATCGACGGCACCTATCCCGACTATGAGCGGGTGATTCCGACCGGCAACGACAAGCGGCTCGAAGTCGAAAGCGGCGCCCTGGCGGAGGCGGTGGACCGGGTGGCGGCGATCTCCTCCGAGCGCACCCGGGCGATCAAGCTCGCCATCGACGCCGACAGCATGCAGCTCTCCGCCGCCGATCCGACCTACGGCATGGCGATGGAGGAGATCGATGTGCGGTTCGACGGAGGCGCGCCGATGGAGATCGGCTTCAACGCCCGCTACCTGCTTGAAATCCTGCGCCGCATCGAAGGCGGCACGGCGGCGCTCGAGCTCGCCGACCCGGCAGCGCCTACCCTGGTGCGCGACATGGTGGACTCGAGCGCGCTCTATGTGCTGATGCCGATGCGCGTGTGATCCGTGGCCGAAGCCGCCCTTCACACATCGGGCGGGGCGCCGGTCGTAAGGCGTCTGGCGCTCAGTGATTTCCGGAACTACCGCGAGGCGCGGCTGGAGGCGGACGCGCGTTTCGTCGTGCTGACCGGGCCGAACGGCGCCGGCAAGACCAACCTGCTGGAAGCGCTCTCGCTGCTGGCGCCGGGGCGCGGGCTGCGCCGGGCCAGGCCGCGCGAACTGACCCGGCTCGGCGCGGAACGCTGGACGGTGACGGCGCGGCTCGACACGGCCTTCGGCGCGGTCGATATCGGCACCGGCCTCGGCGAGGACGACCGGCGCGCGGTGCATGTGGACGGCGCGGCCCGGCGCGGGCGCGAAGGGGCGGTGGCCGCCGTCTGGCTCACGCCGCGAATGGACCGGCTGTTCCTCGACGGCGCGGGCGCGCGCCGGCGTTTCCTCGACCGGCTGGTGCTGGCGGTCGATCCGGCCCATGCCGGACGGGTGCAGGCCTATGAGACGGCCATGCGCCAGCGCCTCGCCCTGCTGAGGGCCGGCACCGCGGACGGCGACTGGCTGGCCGCGCTGGAGCGCAGCATGGCCGAGCGCGGCATCGCCGTCGCCGCCAGCCGGCGCGACCTGGTGGAGCGGCTGCGCACGGCGCTTGCCTCTGCAGACGGGCCGTTCCCGAAGGCGCAGGTCGCGCTTGCCGGCGAGGTCGATGCCTGGCTGGAGGAGGCGCCGGCGCTCGGGGCGGAGGACCGTCTGGTTGCGGCGCTGGCCGCGGGGCGGAGCCGCGATGCCGAATCGGGGCGCACGGGGGCCGGGCCGCATCGCAGCGACCTCGCCGTCGCGGACGCCGAACGCGGCATGCCCGCCGCCGACTGCTCGACCGGCGAGCAGAAGGCGCTGCTGATTGCGCTGGTGCTGGCCTCCGCGCGCCTCGCCGCGCTGCCGCCGCTGCTGCTGCTGGACGATGTGGCGGCCTATCTGGACGAAGACCGGCGCCTGGCGCTGTTCGACGAGATCGGGCGGCTCGGCTGCCAGGCCTGGCTTACCGGCGCTGATCCCGCCACCTTCGCGCCGCTTGCCGGCCGCGCCCTCAATGTCGGCATAGAAGACGCCGTTCTCACCCCCCTGCCGCCGGAGCGGCCATGACCGAGCCCACCGAAACGAACGAACCTGTCGAACACCTCCCGGCGACGGACGAGACCGGGGAATACGGCGCCGACGCCATCAAGGTGCTGCGCGGCCTGGAGGCGGTGCGCAAGCGCCCCGGCATGTATATCGGCGACACGGACGACGGCACCGGCCTGCACCACATGGTCTATGAGGTGGTGGACAACGCCATTGACGAGGCGCTGGCCGGCTGGTGCGACACGGTGGAGGTGGTGCTTGAGGCCGACGGCTCGGTGACGGTCACCGACAACGGGCGCGGCATCCCGACCGAGATCCACGACGAGGAGGGCGTGTCGGCGGCCGAGGTCATCATGACCCACCTCCATGCGGGCGGGAAGTTCGACAGCAATTCCTACAAGGTTTCGGGCGGCCTGCACGGCGTCGGCGTCTCGGTCGTCAACGCGCTCTCGGAAACGCTCGACCTGACGATCTGGAGGGACGGGCGCGAATATGCCATGCGCTTCCGCCACGGCGAGGCGGAGGCCCCGCTCGGCGAGACGGGCCCTGCCGGGGAGGACGGCGAGCAGACCGGCACCCGCGTGCGCTTCCTGCCCTCGACCGACACCTTCTCCAAGGTGGAGTTCGATTTCG
Organism: Alphaproteobacteria bacterium; assembly: GCA_022824105.1. GTDB lineage: Bacteria > Pseudomonadota > Alphaproteobacteria > Bin95 > Bin95 > Bin95. Next base: position 2,884 of record JAJEAZ010000080.1, on the reverse strand, counting down.
CCACCCTGGAGCGGCGGCTGCGCGAGCTTGCCTTCCTCAACTCCGGCGTGCGGCTGGTGCTGAAGGACTCGCGGCGCATCGAGGAGCAGCGCGTCGATCTCCACTATGAAGGCGGGCTGGAAGCCTTCGTCACCTGGCTCGATCGCAACCGCACCGCCCAGCATGAGTGCATCGCCATCCGGGCCGAGCGCAACGACATCGTTGTCGAGGCGGCGCTGCAGTGGAACGACAGCTTCCACGAGACCACGCTCTGCTTCACCAACAACATTCCCCAGCGCGACGGCGGCACGCATCTCGCAGGCTTCCGCGCCGGCCTGACGCGCCAGGTCACCGGCTACGGGGACCGCATCGGCCTCACCCGCCGCGACAAGCTGGCGCTCTCCGGCGAGGATGTGCGCGAGGGCCTCACCTGCGTGCTCTCGATCAAGGTGCCGGACCCGAAATTCTCCTCCCAGACCAAGGACAAGCTGGTCTCCTCCGAGGTGCGCCCGGCGGTCGAAAGCGCCATCAACGAGGCGCTGGAGGCCTGGCTGGAGGAGCATCCGAAAGAGGCGCGGATCATCGTCGAGAAGGTGCAGCGCGCCGCCCAGGCCCGCGAGGCGGCAAGGCGCGCGCGCACGCTCATTCGCGAGCCGAAGAACTCCATCGCCTCGCTGCCCGGCAAGCTCGCGGACTGCCAGGCGCGCGACCCGGAGAAGGCGGAACTGTTCATCGTCGAGGGCGACAGCGCCGGCGGATCCGCCAAGCAGGGCCGCGACCGCGGCTTCCAGGCGGTGCTGCCGCTCAGGGGCAAGATCCTGAACATCGAGCGCGCCCGGCTCGACAAGATGCTCTCCAGCGACAGCATCGGCGCGCTCATCACCGCGCTCGGCGCCGGCATCGCCGAGACCTTCGACGCCGACAATGTGCGCTACCACAAGATCGTCATCATGACGGATGCGGATGTGGACGGCAGCCACATCCGCACGCTCCTGCTCACCTTCTTCTACCGCCAGATGCCGGCGCTGCTGGACCGGGGCTACCTCTATATCGCCCAGCCGCCGCTGTTCCAGGTCCGGCGCGGCGGCCAGTCGGTGCGCTACCTGAAGGACGAGGCGGAACTCGACATCTTCCTCATCGACAGCGGCCTGCAGAACGCGGTGCTGGTGCTGGAGGACGGCAGCCAGATCGCCGGGGAAGACCTGCGCGCCCAGATCGGGCTCGCGGTCCGGGTGCGCCGGCGCATTGAGGCGCTCGCCCAGCTTGTCGGCCACCGGGGCCTCGTCGAGCAGGCGGTGCTGGCGGGGGCGCTCGACCAGGCGGCGCTCGCGCGGCGGGAAGACGTGGAGGCCGCGGCCGGGCGCGTCGTGGCCCGGCTCGACGCGCTGGAGGAGCCCGCCGCGCGCGGCTGGTCCGGACGGGCGGAAGACGATCTCGGCCTCGCCTTCAACTACGAGAACCAGGGGACCGTGCGCGCCTGGCGGATCGGGCGGCGCCTGCTGCACCATGTCGACGCCGTCCGCCTCAACCGGCGCGCGGGCGAACTGCGGGCGGTCTACGACAAGCCGGCGGTGCTGCGCATCCGCGAGCGCGAGGACCGCATCGACGGCCCCTGCGGCCTGCTGGAGCGCGTGCTGGAGCAGGGCCGGCGCGGCCTCACCCTGCAGCGCTACAAGGGCCTCGGCGAGATGAACCCGGAACAGCTCTGGGAGACGACGCTCGATCCCGAAGCGCGCACCCTCCTGCAGGTGCGGGTGAACCACGCCGAGGAGGCGGGCGAGCTGTTCTCCACCCTGATGGGCGACCAGGTCGAACCCCGCCGCGCCTTCATCCAGGACAACGCGCTGAAAGTGGCGAACCTGGACGTGTAGCTACCCCGTCAGGCTGCCCGCGATTCCCGATCCCTTGACGCGAAGGCCGGGGCCGGGGCAGGTTCGGCGGGCTGCGAGCACCGCCCATAGCGCCCCGGGGAGGGCATCCGTCCCATGCATGTCGGCCTGAGCTGCTTTTTCCAGAACCCGGACAAGAAACTGACGGACCGGGAGGTCTGGCGGCAGGAGGTCGCGCTCGCCGAGGCGGCGGAGCCGATGGGCTTCGACAGCATCTGGTCGGCCGAGCACCATTTCACCGACTACACCATGTGCCCGAGCGTGACCCAGTTCCTGACCTACATGGCCGGGCGCACCACGCGCGCCGGGCTCGGCACCATGGTGGTCGTGCTGCCCTGGCACGAGCCGGTCAGGATCGCGGAGGAGATCGCGCTGCTCGACCATTTGTCGAACGGGCGGGTGATCTTCGGCATGGGGCGCGGCCTCGGGCGGGTCGAGTTCAACGGCTTCCGGCTCAATATGGGCGAGAGCCGCGAGCGCTTCGTCGAATATGCCGAGGCGGTGATGGGCGCGCTGGAGACCGGCACCATCGAGAGCGACGGCAAGCATCTCCGCCAGCCGCCGACGGACATCCGCCCGCAGCCCTTCAAGTCCTTCCGCGGGCGCACCTATGCGGCCTCCGTCTCGCCGCAGTCGGCGGAGATCATGGCCCGGCTCGGCATCGGCATCCTCATCATCGCCCAGAAGCCCTGGGAGAAGACGCTGGAGGAGCTGGAGAACTACCGCGAGCTCTACCGGCGGCACAATGACGGCGAGGAAGCGCCGAAGCCCATCATCGCGAGCTTCGTCGCCGTGCATGAGGACCGCGAAAAGGCGCGCGAGATGTATGAGAACTACATCGTCGGTTACTGCCGCTCGGCGCTGAAGCACTACGAGTTCCACAATGAGGGCCTGGCCGACATTCCGGGCTACGAGTATTACGGCGCGCTCGCCCGCAACATCCACAAGCACGGCATCGACACCTTCGTGCGCTTCCTGGCCGACCTCCAGGTCTGGGGCACGCCGGACGAGGTGGT
>JAJEAZ010000660.1 GCA_022824105.1 Alphaproteobacteria bacterium | reverse complement strand
TCCTCTATCCAGCCCGATGGCGGCGAAGGATTAGCGAAGCGCAAGGGCGTCGTCGCGAGGCGGGGTCTGAAGGAAGCGTGGAGCAAAGCCGCGACCCGATGGACAAGAACCGGATACGAGGCCTACCCGGCCGGACGAGCGAGCCAGTGATCGCGAAGTCCATAGCCATCAAGGGCCGGGGTGGTAAATCCGGCGGGTGTGCGGTGAAGGCGGTTGGTCTTACCTCGGGAGGTCTGCGCCGTGTCCGGAAATCCCGGACTGAACGGTTCCGCAAGGACCGTGACCGCGGCGCAGAAGTCAGCAGAGGGCATAGTAGCCGGCTCGCCGGCGAAGGCCCGAACGACGGACAGGGTTATTAGGACGGCAGGCTCATGCGGACCAGGCGGCAGAACATCCAGTTGGAACTGGCCTTGGAGCCGGAGGCGAAGGGTGAAGCCCGGAGCGCCGGAGACCGAGGGACCGAAGCCCGCATGGCGCGTGCCGACCCCGAACGCCCGGCGGCTGGGCGCGGACCATCAATGGAAGCGGTGGTCCAACCCGGCAACTTGAGGAAGGCGCTGGCGCGTGTCCGGCGCAACAAGGGAGCGCCCGGCATCGACGGCATGACCGTCGAAGAGTTGGGCGCTTATCTGAAGGACCACTGGCCCGAGACGAAGTCCCGACTTCTCGGCGGCACCTATGAACCGCAGCCGGTCCGGCGGGTAGAGATACCAAAAGCATCGGGGGGCGTTCGCCCCCTTGGCGTGCCTACGGTGCTCGACCGCCTCATCCAGCAGGCGGCGATGCAGGTGCTGCAAGGAGACTGGGACCCCGGCTTCTCGGATGCGAGCTACGGGTTCCGGCCCGGACGCTCGGCCCATCAGGCAGTAGAACGCGCGCAAGAGCATATCGGCGCGGGCTACGCCCATGTTGTCGATCTCGATCTGGAGAAGTTCTTCGACCGGGTGAACCACGACATATTGATGGGGCTGGTGGCCAAGCGCGTGGCCGACAAACGCCTGCTCGGGCTCATCCGCGGCTTCCTGACCGCGGGGGTGCTGGAGGGCGGGCTGGTCGGCCCCACCACTAAGGGAGCGCCACAGGGCGGCCCACTCTCGCCTTTGCTGTCTAATCTGATGCTCGACGTTCTGGACAAGGAACTGGAGAAGCGCGGCCACCGCTTCGTCCGCTATGCCGACGACTGCAACATCTATGTGCGGTCCCGGCGGGCGGGCGAGCGGGTCATGGCGAGCGTGACGAGGTTCCTCGCCCGGCGGCTGAAGCTGAAGGTCAATGCAGACAAGAGCGCGGTGGACCGCCCGTCGGCGAGGGCCTTCCTGGGCTTCAGCTTCACCGCCGGGTGGACAACGAAGCGGCGCATCGCGCCGCAGGCGCTCGCCCGGTTCAAGGCACGGGTCCGGGAGATGACGCGCTGCACAAAGAGCGTCAACCTTGCCCGCCTCGTCAGGGAGCTCTCCCGCTACCTCATCGGGTGGCGGGGCTACTTCGGCTTCTGCGAGACCCCCTCGGTGCTGCTCACCCTCGACCGATGGGTCAGACGGCGGCTCCGAGCCATCGTCTGGCGGCAGTGGAAGCGCGGGCGTACCCGCTTTGCGGCGCTGCGCCGCCTCGGCGTGGGCAAGGACCTGGCGGCGAAAACCGCCGGCAGTGCCCACGGCCCATGGCGGCTCAGCAACAGCCCCGCGCTCGCATACGCGCTATCCAATGCCTTCTTCGACAGGCTCGGCCTCGCCTCCCTGCGATGCCGTCCCGCAGCTTAAATCCGTCGAACCGCCGTGTACGGACCCGTATGCACGGTGGTGTGGGAGGGGTGGAGCCGCGAGGCTCCCCCCTATCCCGATTACGGTCAGCGCATCGCCCCGGGCTCCGGTCCGGGGCGTTTCTCATGCCGCCATTCCGCGGCCCTCTTCATGGCGGGAAAATCCGCGCGGGCGCCACCGGCGCCGTCCCCTCTCCCGTCCGCCGCCTTCCTTGTCGCATGTCCGTGCGAGGCTCAGCGGCGCCGCGCCTTGTCCGCATATTGGCGGGCAAGCTCCGAGCCCCGGGCCTCACCGAAGGCATCCAGCAGCAGGCGGCGCATCCGTTCTTCATGCCCCGTCTCGACCATGTCGGTCATGAGCCCTTCGAGCACCACGCCGAGCACCGCCGGCAGGTCCGCCATGCCCGCCGGGTCCGGCGCGTCCGGGCCCAGCCACCGTTCGGCGATCCCGGCGACGCGGTCGTGCAGCCGGCGCTGTTCCTCCCGGCCGAGGGCCAGCGACGGCAACGGGCCGGCTCCGTCTTCGGCAGCGTCGAGATCGACCGTCAGGCCGCACTCGATCACGTAGGGCGAGAGGTTCATGCCGGCCGCCGCCGCGCGCGCGGCGATCTCCTCCCGCTGCAGGTCCGTGCAGGAAAAGGACCGCACGATCTTCTTCGCCCCGGAGCGAGGGCGCCTCATCTTGCCTCTCCCGGGCCTTCGGGCGCGAACAACCGGCCAAGCAATGCGACCGCCTCGAAGACCGCCATGTCCATGCCCGGCAGCGGCGCCAGCATGGTGCGGCTGAAAAGGTCGAGCCGCGCCACCCGGTCGAACAGCTCGCGCTGTACGTCCGCCGTCAGCACGAGCGGCTCTCCCGCGCGGCCCCCGGCGTCCCGCTTCAGCGCACAGGCGACCAGGAACGGCGAGACCATCATGCCCGCGGCCTTCGCCCGCGCCTGGATGCGCGACCACTGCGCCGGCGTCGGATAGAGGCAGCGCGACTTCGCCTGCTTCATGACGCCCGGTATCCCCCACTCATGCCAGCTCCTCCTGCCGGGCGAGCCACGCGTCCACCCCGGCGGCGAGCGCGTCGCGTTCCTCCGAGAGGCGCGCCGCCGCCAGCCTCTCCTCCTCCAGCCGGCCGAGCAGCAGCACCTCGCGCGCCACCCGCCGCC
>JAJEAZ010000469.1 GCA_022824105.1 Alphaproteobacteria bacterium | reverse complement strand
CCGTTTCAAACCGCTCCAGACGACGCCTATACTGTTCCCGAGTGGTCTCGTTCCAGGCCATGTGAATCTCCATGGATGGTGTGGTAACTGACCGGGAGATACCACATCTGGGGAGACCACTCACTTTTTAGGTCAGCCTCTGAGAGTGAATCTGACATCGTATAGATGTCGGTGGAATCGTTTTCTTGTAAAGGCAGTCAATGTTCAAGTGCCAAATGATCCAGCCGCGATTCCTCGGCACAGCATGCAAGCGGCGCAAGACATAGGCGAAGGGATCGCTTCGATTAGCTAGTGTTCGCCAGAGAACCCCTCATTGACCGCCGCTTCGGTTGGCGCCGGGCCCACGCGACGCGGTGATCCGCGGGGATTCGGGCTCCTCCGGCGCCTTGGCGGGGCGGATTCGGCCGTGTCAGCTTGCTGGTGCCCGGCTGTTCGGCAGTCCGGGCATGTGTGATCGTCCCGCCGGTCGGCGGGTTCCCTCCTGTGGGTCCGACGGCGGCGCCGTCAGGCGGCGGTTCGTCGCCGCGCCCGGCTCAGCGCCCGGCGCCGCAGCAGCAGCCCGAGGCGGTGGAGGTTGAAGGCCAGCACCGAGAGGGCGACGGCGCGGGCGAAGCCGTCCGCGCCGTAGGCCCGCACCCGGTCGAGGCCGCGGTGCTCGAGGTTGTGGATCGCCGACTCGACGGCTGGATGCTGCCGGCGCGCCTCGACGAACGCCGGGTCCTCTTCCCGGATGCGGTCGACCTTCGCGAGGCGCCCCTTCCGGGGCAGGACGTTGTGCTCGAGCAGGGCGTCGAGGCGGAGCCGGTTCGCCGGGCTGTGGAAGCCGCGATCGAAGCTGCACGCGCGCAGGTCCGGGTAGCGCGTCTGCGCGGCCTCGATCATCGGCACGGCGATGTCCGTATCCCCGCCCTTCCAGAGGATCTCGTGGTGCAGGAGGAACCCGTGCTGGTCCTCGAGCACGCACACCGGCACGCCGAGTTCCACCGGACGGCCCGCCTTGCCCTTGGATACCCAGCGGGTGTGCACGTCGTGGAATCAAAAACTCAGCTGGTGTTCGACCGGGTGATCGCCCGCCCGGCCCTGCCGCGTCGTTGGCAATAGTCTTATAGTGGCGTTATTATATGATGCATGAAGCGAGCCACCATGATCGAGCGGGCCGCGCGCGTCGCCGCGGCGCAGGCCCTGTGTCGCCGCCACGGCGAGGCCGAGGCGGTGCGCCGGCTGGCGCAGCGCTACGCGATCTCGACCGTCCAGGCCCGGCGCTATGTCCGCGCCGGGCGGGACGGGGAGTTGACGCTGGCCCGGGCGGCGGCCAAGCAGCCCTTGACCGTCCGCCTGCCGCAGTCCCTGGTTGCACGCCTGCGTGCCCGGGCGCGGCAGACCGGTCAGGGCGTCGGGGCGTTGGTGGCCCTGGCCCTGACACGGTTCCTGACAGAACACCGGGACGAATGAATGGGCCCGGTCCGCATGGTGGCCATCCGCGACCGCCGCGCGCGGGAGCGTCTCCGGGAGGCGTATGGGTTGCTGGTCACGGAGCGACGGTGGGAGATGGCCGGGGAGCGCCGGCATGACGGAGCCGCGCCCCAGGGAACCGGTGGCGGTGTATGTGCGGGTGTCGAGCCAGCGCCAGCAGCGCCAGCAGACGATTGCCAGCCAGCGGGAAGCCGTTCTGGCCGACGCCCGCCGGCGCGGCTGGACGGTCGCCGACGAACAGGTGTTCGCCGATGACGGCTACAGTGGCGCCACCCTGGAGCGTCCGGCTCTGGATGCCCTGCGCGATCAGGCAGCCGCCGGCGCGATCGGGACCGTGTTGGCCCTGTCCGCGGATCGCCTGAGCCGCAATTTCGCCTACCAGATCCTGCTGCAGGAGGAGCTGACCCGTCATGGCGTCCAGCTGGTGCTGGTGCAGGAGCCCGACCAGTCGACGCCGCAGCAAGTGCTGCTGCGCCAGATCCTGTCGGTGATCTCCGAGTACGAGCGCACGCAGATTGCCGAGCGCTCGCGCCGGGGCCGGCTCCATCGCGCCCGCCAGGGTTCACTGAACATGCTCACCCAGCCCGCGTACGGCTACCGTTTGATCCGCAAGACCGAGACCTGCGGGGCGCGCCTGGAGGTCGACGCGGCCGAAGCCGACACCGTGCGGCTGATCTTCACCCTGTATGTTCGCGACGGCCTGACGATGAAGCAGGTAGCGCAACGGCTGCAGTCGATGGGCCGACGCCCGCGTCGGGCCGCACGCTGGGGGAGTTCGACGGTGGCTGCCATGTTGGGCAACCGGGCCTACATCGGCAAGGCCGCCTACTTCAAGACCATGAACTCCGGGAAGCGGGTGCGCCACAATCGCGTGGGCCGCCGCAAGGGAGGCGTCGTCCGGTCGCTGGTCGGGCGCACGGCCCGTCCGCGCGACCAGTGGATCGAGCTGGCGGTCCCGTCCATCGTGGACGCCGACCTCTTTGCCCGCGCCCAAGAGCAGCGGATGTCCAACCGGCGTTTTTCGAGCCGCAAGACCGCGGAGCCGACCCTGCTGCAGGGGCTGTGCGTGTGCGCGCACTGCGGGTATCGCATGCGGCGCGATTCCACCCGGACAGCCGGTGGGCGCGTCCACCACTACTATCGGTGCTACGGGCGGGACGGTTGGCGCCATCCGGACGGCCCGGTCTGCGATCAGCCCGCGGTGCGCGCCGGCGACCTCGACCGGGCGGTCTGGGACGAGGTGTTCGCCCTGCTCGAAGCCCCGGAACGGATCCAGGCCGAGCTCCATCACCGGATCGACACGGCCAGGGACACCGCTCCAGCGCGGCGCCGCGTTGCCGACCTGCGGGGCGAGCGGTCCCGCTGCCAGGCCCAGAGCCGCCGCCTGCTCGACGCGTATCAGGAAAGTCTCGTCAGCCTCGACGAATTGCGTGCCCGTAACGAGCCTCTACAAACCCGCCTGCGGGGCATCGAAGCCGAACTGAGGTCCCTGCAGTCAGCCGAGCTCGAGCGCACATCCCACCTGACCGTCGCCTTGAGCATCAGGCAGTTCCTGGAACGCATGCGCGAAGGGGAGCAGACCATGGCAGTCGCCGACCGCCAGCGCCTCCTCCGCCTGCTGGTGCGCGAAGTGCAGGTTGGCAAGGACGGCGTCACCGTCCGCCACTCCATTCCGCTGGATGAAACGCCCCAACTGGAACCCGGCTCCTCCTCGGGCAGTCCTCCACCCGCCGGGGCCGGCGATCGGGAATCTTTGATTCCACGACGTATGTTCTTCAAAGATCGAGAAGACCTTCTCTTCGTGCGGGATGGCCTCGCCCCGGAGCAGCCGCCTCTCGACCTGGTCGATCTGGCGACGGGCATGCCCCAGGAACGTGTCGATCTGCACACACGCCCGGGGCGCGGCGCCCGTGCCCGCCAGCTCCCCAAGCGTCGCCTCCGCGCGCGCCGCCAGGGCGCGGCAGCGCTCCAGATACGCCGTGACCCGCTCCGGCTGCGCCTGCGCCCGACGGGTCGTGCGCACCCGGTGGAACCGGGTCTGCACGTCCCGGCTCAGGTGCCGCCACTGGCGCCAGCCGCGCAGACCGTGCCGCGTCGCCGCCCGCCCGGTCGTGCGCAGCAGGCACCGCATCGCATCCCACAGCAGGCTCACGTCCGTCGGGTAGTGGACATCCGTCTCAACCACGAACGAGTCACACCGCCCGCGCAATGGCTCGCCAGGCTTTTTTTTCGCAATCCGGTGCCCGCTCTCCACCACCAGCTGCCCGATCGCCGCCAGCAGCTCCGGGCGCAGCAGGCACACGTTGTCCACCACCGTCTGATACTCGTACGGCGACTCGTCCCAGGCCGTCGCGTGCCCCAGGAACTTCCGCAGCGTCAGGTGCTGGTTCACCAGCTCGTGCAGGCGGTCGAAGTCGCAGCCGAGACCCTGCTTCACCACCCCCATCACCACGATCTTCCACAGCTCCAGACCGGGACGACCCACCGTCAGGTCGACGCCCGGGCACAGCTGCTCCTCCAGCAGTGCGAACAGCCGCGTGCGCAGGTCCTCATCCGCATACAGGTGCTGGAGCCCCAGCAGGATCGCCGGGATGTCGTCCCGCGACTTCGGGTCGAGC
>JAJEAZ010000495.1 GCA_022824105.1 Alphaproteobacteria bacterium | reverse complement strand
CGCTCGGCGCGGAGGACCCCGGCGAAGCCCCGCGTTTCCGCCTTCACGCGAGACGCGAGGCCGGCGACGACATCTGGGAGGTCTGGCGGCGATGTTCACCGGAATAGTCACCGATATCGGGCGCGTGGCGGCCGTCGAACGGCGGGGCGACACCCGGTTCGAGATCGCGACGGCCTGGGACACTTCGGACATCGCGCTCGGCGCCTCGATCTCCTGTTCCGGGGCCTGCCTGACGGCGGTCGCGGTCCGGCCCGGCGCGTTCGCCGTCGAGGCCTCGGCCGAAACGCTCGCCTGCACCACGCTCGGCGGCTGGCGCGAGGGAACCCCGGTCAATCTCGAACGCGCGCTCCGCGTCGGCGACGAGCTCGGCGGGCATATCGTCTCCGGCCATGTGGACGGCGTGGCGGCGACGGTGTCGCGCCGGCCGGAGGGGGACAGTGTGCGCTTCACCTTCGAGGCCCCGGAGGCGCTCGCCAGCTTCGTCGCCTCCAAGGGCTCGGTCACGCTCGAGGGCGTGTCGCTGACCGTCAACGAGGTCGAAGGCGCGCGCTTCGGCGTCAACATCATCCCGCACACCCTTTCGCACACCACGCTCGGCGCCCTGCAGCCCGGAGATGCGGTCAACATGGAAATCGACATGCTGGCGCGCTACCTTGCCCGTCAATTGGAGGGTTTGGGCCGTGGCAAGTAATCTCGACGGGCTCATGCGGGCGCCCGCGCCGCGCACGACGGACGATCTGGGCTACCTCTCTTCCATCGAGGAGATCATCGAGGAAGCCCGCAACGGGCGCATGTTCATCCTCGTGGACGACGAGGACCGCGAGAACGAGGGCGACCTCGTGATCCCGGCGCAGATGGCGACGCCGGACGCGATCAACTTCATGGCGAAATACGGACGCGGGCTCATCTGCCTGGCGCTGACCCCGGCGCGCGTGAAGGAGCTGCGCCTGCCGCTGATGCCGCGCGAGAACGAGCAGCGCCAGTCCACGGCCTTCACCGTGTCCATTGAGGCGAAGGAGGGCGTGACCACCGGCATTTCCGCCCCCGACCGCGCCCGCACCATCGCGGTCGCCATCGACCCCGACCGGGACGGCGGCGACCTCTCCACGCCGGGCCATGTGTTCCCGCTGGAGGCGCGCGAGGGCGGCGTGCTGGTGCGCGCCGGCCACACCGAGGCCGCCGTCGACATTGCGCGCCTCGCCGGGCTCAACCCGGCCGGCGTGATCTGCGAGATCATGAACGATGACGGCAACATGGCGCGGCTGCCGGACCTCATTCCCTTCGCGCAATTCCACAATCTCAAGATCGGGGCGATCGAGGACCTGATCGCCTGGCGCCGGCGGCAGGACGTCCTGGTCGAGCAGGTCGTCCAGTCGGAGTTCGAAAGCCGCTATGGCGGGCATTTCAGGCTCATCATCTACCGCAACAAGATCGACGGCGTGGAACACCAGGTGCTGGTGAAGGGCGAGCTTTCGGGCGACGAGCCGGTGCTCGTTCGCGCGCATGCCTTCAACATCCTCGAAGACGTGCTCGGCGACCAGCACCGGGGGCGCGGGGGCGAGCTGCAGCGCTCCATGATGGCCATCGGCCAGGAAGGCCGGGGCGTGGTGATGCTGCTTCGCGAACGCCATTCGGCGCTGCTTTCGGCGCGCATCAAGGCGGAGATCGACAGCCGCGAGACGCGGGGCCGGCCGCCGCTGCGCGACTATGGCGTCGGCGCGCAGATCCTGCGCGACCTCGGCGTCGTCAACATGATTCTCTTGTCCGACAGCGACCGGCATGTCGTCGGCCTCGACGGCTACGACCTGCACATTGCCGGCCGGCGCCCGATCCCCAAGGAGGAGAAGCTGTGGCCCACATCATGATGGTCGTCGCACCCTACTACCAGGACATCTGCGACGAGATGATCGCCGGGGCCGGGGCCGTCATCGAGGAAGCCGGCCACAGCTGGGACCGCTACGATGTCGCCGGCGCGTTCGAACTCCCGGTCGCGATCTCGATTGCGCTCGATTCGCCGAAGCGTTTCGACGGCTTCATCGCCATCGGCTGCGTGATCCGGGGCGAGACGACCCATTACGACCATCTCTGCACGGAGGTGAGCCGCGCGCTGCAGACGCTGGCGGTGGAGCGCAAGCTGGCGCTCGGCTTCGGCCTGCTCACCTGCGAGAACGGCGACCAGGCGCGCGTCCGCGCCAGCGTCTCCGGCAAGAACAAGGGCGCCGAGGCGGCCCATGCCTGCCTCAAGACCATCGTGCTGAAGCAGTCGCTCGGGCGGGCGGATTGACGCCCGGCGACCGCGAGCCCGAAGGCCGGGAGGCCGCTGACGCCGAAGAGGCGCCTCCGAGCCGGCGGCGCCTCGCACGCCTCGCCGCCCTCCAGGCGCTTTACCAGGCGGAAATGAACCGCGAGACAGCGGAAGCGGTGTCGGACCAGTTCCGGCGCTACCGCCTCGGCCGCGACCTCGAAGGCATCCGGCTCGACGCGGACCGCCGTTTCTTCGACCGCCTGCTGCGGGCGGTGGCGGACCACCGGCGCGACATCGACGGCGCGGTGTCGGCGGCGCTCGACAGGTCCAGCGGACTCGGCGGGCTGGAGCCCGTGCTCCGGGCGGCGCTCAGGCTCGGCGCCGCCGAGCTGCTCTATGAGCCGGACGTCCCGCCGCGCGTCTCGATCCGCGAATATACCGACCTTGTGGGCGATTTCTTCGACGAGCCGCAGGCCCGGTTCGCAACCGCCGTGTTCGACCGGATCGCCCACAGCGCGCGGCCCGGCGAGCTCGACGGCCCGGCGGCATGAGCCGGTCCGGCGAGTTCGAGCTGATCCGCCGGTTCCT
>JAJEAZ010000162.1 GCA_022824105.1 Alphaproteobacteria bacterium | reverse complement strand
AGGCCGCCGAGCGGATACGGCAAGCTGCACCAAGCGTGCGCCTCGCCGTCACTACCCGAGGTAGGAGCCGGATGCGTTAGCGCGCACGTCCGGATCTGTGCGGGGGGCGCCGGGAAACCGGCGTCCCTACCGCGACCGCAGAGGTCCATGCCGCCGCCCCGGACTTCCGGTCGCGAGAAGGCGGATACGACAAAAACATGACACTTCATGACATTCCATGACACTTCGCCGGGGTCCCTCGATACGCGGGATAAGGGCATTGTCCCTGCCCGCCGCCGGCGCGGCCCTGGCGGAGTGCGCCACAGGCGGGTCGACAGACATACCGCACGCAAACCGGGACGAGATGTGCGCCTGCGGTAGCCCCGCTTGCGGGCGAAGCCCGGCAAAGGCCCGCCGCCGCCCTACCCCGCGCCCGCCCGCTCGGCCAGCGCCAGTACGTGGCGGGCGGCCTTGAGGTGGGGCATGTCGAGCATCTTGCCGTCGAGGCCGACGGTTCCGGCGCCGCCGGCGTTTTCCATCGCCTCGACCACGCGGCGGGCGTGGGCGATCTCGTCTGCGGTCGGCGCATAGGCGCTGTTGATGGGATCGACCTGCGCGGGATGGATCGCCACCTTGCCGGTGAAGCCCGTCCGGCGGCCCTGCAACGCCTCGGCGTGCAGGCCGTCCAGATCGCGGAAATCGGGATAGACCGAGTCCACCGGCTCCGTGCCGGCCGCCTTGCACGCGGCCAGGCAGAGCGCGCGGGCCAGCCGGTACACGTCCTCATACTGCCCGTCCGGCGCGCGGTTGGTGGAGGCGCCGAGCGCGGCCGAGAGGTCTTCCGCGCCCCAGGTCATGCCGTAGATGCGCGGGCTGGCGCCGGTGAAGCTGTCCATGGTGAAGAGCGAGCGCGCCGTCTCGGTGGCGACGACGAGGATCTGCGTCGAGCCGGGCGCGACCCACTCCCGCGCCTCCAGCGCCGAGAGGTAGTGGTCGAGCCGGACCGCCTCGGCGGCGGAGAAGGTCTTCGGCAGCACGATGCCGTCGGGAGCGCCGGACATGACGGACGCCAGGTCCGGCAGCGCGAGGTCCGTGTCGAGCGGGTTGATCCTCACCCAGAGCTGCTGGGCGCGGTCGTCCCGGCTGGCTTCGAGCCGTTCCCGCACCATCTGCCGCGCCACGGGCAGGTTGGCCTGCGCCACCGAGTCCTCAAGGTCGAGGATCAGCGCGTCGGCCGGCACCCCGCGCGCCTTCTCGAACTTGCGCGCGCTGTCGCCCGGCACGAACAGGAAGCATCGGAGCGCCGCGCTCATGACGGGCGCTTCTTCATCATGCCCTGGCGCTTGCAGCGGGCCACCTCCTCGCCGCGCTGGTTCACCGCCCAGTGCTCGAAGGTGACGATGCCGACCTCCGGGCGGGACCGGCTCTCGCGCTTGTCGAGGATCTTCGTGAAGGAGGTGATCGTGTCGCCGTGGAAGACGGGATGCCGGAATACGCAGTCGGTCATGCCGAGATTGCCGACCGTGGTGCCGAGCGTCGTCTCCTCGACGGACACGCCGATCATCAGGCCGAGCGTGAAGATCGAGTTGACAAGCCGCTGGCCGAACTGGGAATTCTCCTTCGCGAACTCCTCGTCCAGATGCAGCGGCTGCGGATTGTGGGTGAGCGCCGTGAACAGGATGTTGTCCATCTCCGTCACCGTGCGGGTGATCGGGTGCTTCCACTCCCTCCCGATCTCGAATTCCTCATACCAAAGACCGGCCATTGCCGCGTTCCCTCCCTGTCGTGCTTGTCTCATACCAGCGGTCGTCGATTGGAACCTGCGCCGCCAGCTACCGAAACCCTCCTCTCCCGCTTGCGAGGGAGGCCGGGTGGGGGCCCGCTTTCGCGCCAGCGGACGCGGCGGGCGAAGCCCGGCAACGGCCCGTACCCGCCGAGAGGGCCTTCCCCCGACCCCTCCGCGCGCCGAGCGGGAGGGGAGAAGAGAGCATGACGGGATGTGGGGCGGGACACCGGCGGTCTTCTTCGCCTCAGCGCTTCCGGTATTGCGTGGCGCCGAACATGTTCTCGCGCTCCTCGTCCGTCATCGCGCCCTGCCGGCGGCGGTCGGCCAGCACCGCGCAGCCGCGTTCCACCGCGGGGCGGGCCTCGATCTCCCGGAACCAGCGCGCCAGATTGGGATGCGCCTCGAGGTTCTGGCCCTGGTTCTCCCAGCTTCGCAGCCACGGCCAAGTCGCCATGTCGGCGATCGAATAGTCGGCGCCGCCGAGCCACTCGCTCTCGGCCAGCCGGCCGTCGAGCACGTTGTAGAGCCGCGTGCCCTCATTGACATAGCGGTCTATGGCGTAGGGGATCTTCTCGACCGCATAGTTCCGGAAATGGTTTATCTGCCCCAGCATCGGCCCGACATGGCCCATCTGGGTCATCAGCCATTGCAGCGTGCGGTAGCGCTCGGCCGGGTCGGTGGAGAGAAACTGGCCCGTCTTCTCGGCGAGGTAGATCAGCATCGCGCCGGATTCCGCGAGCGCGAAGGGCCTGCCGCCCGGCCCCTCCGGATCGACCATCGCCGGCATCTTGTTGTTCGGGCTGATCTTCAGGAAGTCCGGCGCAAACTGCTCGCCCCTGCCGATATTGACCGGGATGACATTGTAGGCGAGGCCCGTCTCCTCCAGCATGATGTGGACCTTGTGGCCGTTCGGCGTCGGCCAGGTATAGAGGTCGATGGCGGCGGTCATGGGCGCGGTCCTCCACCTGTGTTGGGGATGGCGCCATTCTAACCCATCGCCGGCAGGCTGCCGGTCCCTGCGACATCGGCGCGTCCGGGCGCGGCAGGGCTTGTCCCGCCTTGCGTTCCTGCCTAATCATGCCGCCCTTCACGCCATGCCGGAGACGGGGAATGGACGCAGGAATTCGCGGCGCGCTGGCCGGCTGCTCGACAGCCACGATCACGATGCAATTGCTCAAGCGCGGCTTGCGGGCGACGGCCATGCGCGGCGTGGCGCCGCTTGCCGCTGGCCAGGGCCGCGTCGTCGGCGAGGCCTATACCGTGCGGTTCATCCCCATGCGCGAGGACCTGTCCGATCCCGCAATCCTGAGCGCCGGGGAAAACCCGCAGCGCCGCGCCATCGACGAATGCCCGGAAAGCGCCGTGCTCGTCATGGACGGGCTCGGGAACGGCAATGTCGGCACGCTCGGCGACATTCTGGCCGAACGCCTCCGGGTGCGCGGCGTCGCCGGCTGCGTGACGGACAGCGCGGTCAGGGACGCCGAGGCCGTCATCGCAACCGGCCTGCCCGTCTGGTCCAACGGCCGGGCGGCGCCGCCCAATATCACCGGCCTCGCCATGGGCGACCTGCAGACCCCGATCGGCTGCGGCGGCGTGGCGATCATTCCCGGCGATGTCGTGGTCTGCGACGGCGACGGGGTCGTGGTGATACCGAAGGCGATGGCGGAGAGCGTGGCGGCCGACGGCGTCGAGCAGGAGCGGCTGGAGACCTTCGTCCAGGAGCGCATCCGCGCCGGCCATCCCGTCGCCGGGACCTATCCGCCCAATGAGGAAACGCTGGCGGCCTACGAGGTCTGGAAACGGTCCCGGGACTGACCGCCTGCCCCAGAACAAACAGGGAGGCCTTGCATGGTCCTCAAGATCGACGCGCAGTTGCGCGGTTTCGACCTGACCCACGTCCCCGCGCAGGCGCAGCGGTTGGAGGAGCTGGGATTCGACGCCGCCTGGACCTTCGAGGCGGCGCAGGACCCCTTCCTGCCGCTTGCGGTGGCGGCCACGGCGACGGAGAAGCTGGAGCTCGGCACCAATATCGCGGTCGCCTTCGCGCGCAGCCCCTTCTCGATGGCCGGCACGGCCTGGGATATCCAGCGCGCCTCTCGCGGGCGGCTGCATCTGGGGCTCGGCACGCAGGTGCGCGCCCATGTCGAGAGGCGCTTCTCCATGCCGTTCGACCGGCCGGCAGCACGCGTCACCGACTATATCCGCTGCATGCGCGCGATCTTCGACACCTTCCAGACGGATGCGCGGCCGAGCTATGAGGGGCCGTTCTACCAGTTCCGGCTGATGAACCCGTTCTTCAACCCCGGACCCATCGACCATCCGCATATCCCGATCTACCTCGCGGGCGTCAATCCGCGCATGTGCCGGGCGGCGGGCGAGGCGGCGGACGGCTTCCATATCCACCCCATGCACTCGGTCTCCTACCTCAACGAAGTCGTCAAACCCGCCATCGACGAAGGCGCGAAGACGCGCGGGCTGACGGTGGACGACCTCGACCTGCAAACGATGGTCTGGCTCGTCACCGGCGACAGCCAGGCGGAGATGGACGCGGCCTTCGAGCAGGTCCGGCGCGACATCTCGTTCTACGGCTCGACCCCGAACTACCGGCGCATGCTGGAGCATCACGGCCTCGCCGATCTCGGCAGGACGCTGAGCGGGCTGGTGCGCCAGGGCGCGTTCGACGAAATGGCCGCGCTCGTGCCCGACCGCCTGGTCGAGGACATCGCGATCATCGGCAAGCCGGGCGAACTCGGCGACAGGCTCCGCAGCCGCTATGACGGGCTGGTGGACCGGGTGGCGCCCTACCGCCCGATCCCCGACAGCGACCAGGCCGAGCGCTGGCAGGCGTTCACTTCCGCAGTTCGAGGCTGAGCGCGCGGGCTGCCTTCGCCTGCGCCCGCGCCATGGCCGGGGCCTCGCCGGTGTAGCGGGCGGGATCGAGCAGCGCGGCGATGCGCGGCGCGTCCAGATGGGCAGCTATCTCCGGGTCGGCGGCCAGCAGGTCGCGGAACCGGCCCTCGCCCCGCGCCGCCGCCTGCGCGGCCTCATAGACGACATCATGCGCCTCCTGCCGGCCGAGCGTCTCGCCGAGCGCCAGCATCAGCGGCTCCGCCATGATGAGACCGTCCGAGAGGTCGAGATTGGCGCGCATCCGCTCCGGCTTGACCGTCAACCCCTCCATGATCGCGACGAGGCGCGAGAGCATGTCGCCCGCCCCGACGCAGGCCTGCTCCAGCCCCCGCCGGATGAGCATGGAGGTGGCGCGGTCCGCCTCGTGCTCGGTCTGCATGCCTTCCAGCACCAGCGGCAGCGCGGCCCGCACCTGCGCGGCGGCCGCGACGATGTCCTGGCTGAGGATGGGATTGCGCTTCTGCGGCATGGTGGAGGAGCCGACCGTGCCGCGCGGCACCGGCTCTTCTAGCTCCCCGAACTCCTGCTTCATGCCGGTATAGACCTCGCGCCCGATCTTGGCCGAGGTCGACGCCAGCAGGGCCAGCATCGCCACATACTCGCCGAAATGGTCGCCCTGGGTGCGGGACGGCACCGGCATCGAGCCCATCCCCAGATGCGCGGCCATGCGCTCCTGCACCCGGAAGCCGTGCTCGCCGAAGGAAGCCAGCGTGCCGGCCGCCCCGCCCAGCATGGCGACGAAGGTGCGCCCTTCGAGGCCGCGCAGGCGCTCGACATGGCGGGCCAGCTCGTCGATCCAGACCGCGACCTTGGCCCCGAATGTGGTCGGCACGGCATGCTGGCCGTGCGTGCGGCCCGGAAGCGCGGCATCGGCCCAGCTTTCCGCAAGCCCCGCCATCGCGTCGAGCGCGCGGCCTATCTGGTCGAGCAGCACCCCGTGCACCTGCCGGAGCAGCAGCAGGTCGCCCGTCTGCACGATGTTCTGCGTCGTCGCGCCCCAATGCACATACTTGCCGGCATCGCCCTCGCAGATTTCCGACAGTTCCCAGACGAGCGGCACCAATTGGTGCGCCGTCCGCCTGAAGCCTTCGGCCAGGCTTTCCCGGTCGATCAATTCCAGCCTCGCCTTGGCCGCAATCTCCTCCGCCGCCGCTTGCGGAATCATGCCGAGGTCGGCCTCGGCCAGCGCCAGCGCCGCCTCCACGTCGAGCCAGGCCTGCCACCGCGCCTCGATATGGAAGAGCGCGCGAATGCCCGGGTCCGGGATACGCATGTCGGTCGGGTTGACGGTCGCGGTCATCGCATGCCCCTTCGTTCAGCCGGGCGGGACGATGCGCTAGACTCTGCCCTGCGGCAAGCGGCGGAAAAGGCGGGTGAGGCATGACGCTTCGGGTTGGCATAGGCGGGTTCGGCACGATCGGCCGGCAGGTGGCGGTAGCCATAGACGGGGGAATCGAGGGCCTGGCACTCGCTGCCGTATCGGCGCGGGACGCCGCTCGCGCAAAGGCGCGGCAGGCGGAGTTCCGCGCGCCCGCGCCGGTCGTTCCGCTGGCGGACCTCGCGGCCTGCTCCGACCTCGTGCTCGAATGCGCGCCGGCCGCCGTTTTCGAAGAGGTCGCCCTGCCCGCCATCGAACGGGCGCGGATCTTCATGCCGACCAGCGTCGGCGCGCTGCTGCCGCGCATGCACCTCGTGGACCGGGCGAAGGAGACCGGCGCCCGGATCGTGGTGCCGACCGGCGCGCTTCTCGGCCTCGACGCCGTCCGCGCAGCGGCGGAGGGAACCATCCACCGCGTCACCATGGTCACGCGGAAACCGCCCGGCGGCCTCGCCGGCGCGCCTCATCTGGTCGAGAACGGGATCGAGGTGGACGGCCTGGCCGAGGCGAAATGCGTCTTCAGGGGCAGCGCCCGGGACGGCGCGCGGGGCTTCCCCGCCAATGTCAATGTCGCCGCCGCGCTGTCGCTCGCCGGCATCGGGCCCGACCGCACGGAGCTGGAAATCTGGGCGGATCCGGCCGTGGACCGCAACCAGCACAGAATCGAGGTGGAAGCCGAAGCGGTCCGCTTTACGCTGGAGATCGCAGGCGTTCCCTCGGAGGAAAATCCCCGGACGGGAAAAATCGTCGCCCCGAGCGTGATCGCCTGCCTGAAGAGCTTCACCCAGACGCTGAGGGTCGGGACCTGACGGCAATGCCGCGCTATGGATCGGCTTTGCCGTCCGGCCGTTCGTCCGGGTCCCAGTCGCGCCCTTCCGCCCCCAGCAGGGGACCGAACAGGCCGCGGAGGAAGCCGGGAGCGAGGACCGTAAGCGGATTGACCTTGGTCCGGGGCG
>JAJEAZ010000671.1 GCA_022824105.1 Alphaproteobacteria bacterium | reverse complement strand
GCGGAGGCCCGTTTCAACATCCGCTTCAACGACGCCCATAGCGGGGCCGGGCTCGAAGACTGGCTGCGAAGGACGCTCGACCGGCAGGGCCACAGCTACTCGCTGGAAGTCTCCGTCAGCGGCGAGTCCTTTCTCACCCCGCCGGGGCCGCTGGTGGATCTTGCGACCGAGGCCGTTCGAGCGATTACCGGGCGAACGCCGGAACTCTCGACCTCGGGCGGCACATCGGACGCGCGCTTCATCAAGGATTATTGCCCGGTGGTGGAACTCGGCCTGGTGAGCGAAACGGCCCACAAGGTCGACGAATATCTGGAGATCGACGACCTTGAGAACCTGACGCGCGTTTACGAGAAGATGCTCGCAGGCTATTTCCTTTCCTGACGCCGCTTGGGAAAGCGTTTCGGATGCTCTGGGAGATTCGGACCGGTTGCGCTGCCGCACTGGCTTTGGCAGGCGGAAATGCCGGACCGGTTTCCGCCCTCCCGGATTTCTGGCGTTCGTTTCGCGCAGCCGTCATCGCGTTCCCCCTGTCGCTGTTGATGCTCGCCCTGGCGCCGCACGGTCTCGATGTCACCGGGAAACTGATTGCAGCGGACATCGTCGGTTACATCATGACCTGGACCGTGTTTCCGCTCGTCGCCGTCTATCTGGCCGACCGGATGCAGGTCTTTGCCAATTACTGGCGGTACATAATCGCAACCAACTGGGCGAACCTGCTTCAGAGCGCCGTCTTCACTCTCGTCATCATGGTGAATACGTCGGGCGTACTGCCGGAAGTCATCGCGGCGATGCTGTTCATGGTGGCCTGGTTCTGGATCCTGCTGTTCAAATGGCGCCTCGCCCGCCACGGCCTCGGCATCGCGAATTTCCCCGCAGTCGGCATCGTCGTGCTCGATCTCGCGCTCCGTCTCGTCATCGCGCGCGCAACGATCTGGGCGGGGAGTTGAGCGGCCGGCCGCCGGCTGCAGCTTGACAGCGAACGACACGGACGGGTAGAAGCCGGGTCTTCCGGGCCGGGATGGATGGGATGAAGGTCGTTCGTTCGCTGAAGACATTGAAGAAACGCCACAAGGACTCACAGGTCGTGAGGCGGCGTGGCCGCATCTATGTGATCAACAAGACGAACCGCCGGTTCAAGGCCCGGCAAGGTTAGACCGCTGCGCGCGCTGGCGTTCGCAATTCTCCTGGCCCTCTCCGGCGGCATGGCCGCCGCCGATCAGAACGATCCCGAATTACCGGCGCTGTTCGAGCGCCTTCAGCAAGACCTGACACCCCGGGAAGCGGCGGAGGTGGACCGGCGCATCTGGATTCTCTGGCTGCATTCCGAAGACAAGACGATCAACCGACTCATGGCGCAGGGCATGATCGCCATGCAGCGGGGCGCGCTCGACAGGGCGCTGGAACGCTTCAACGAAATTGTCGAACAGGCGCCGGACTTCGCGGAAGGCTGGAACAAGCGAGCCACGGTGCTCTACATGATGGGGCGCCATCGCGAGTCCGTGGCCGATGTCCAGAGCGTGCTCAATCTGGAGCCCCGGCACTATGGCGCGTTGTCGGGTCTCGGAATGATCCTGGTGGCGATCGGCCGGGAGGAAGAGGCGCTGGAATGGCTGCGCCGCGCGCTTGAGGTCAATCCTTACCTCGACGGGGTCCGCCTTCTGACAGACCAGATCGGAGAGCGCCTGAAAGGCAAACGGATATGAACGGACTGCCGGCGGCCACGCTGGCCCAGCTGGAAGCGGCCGGGGTCGAGTTCGGCCGCCCGCTGCTGATTTCCGACGCGGACGAGGTGTTGTTTCGCTTCGTCGAAACCTTCGTGGACCACATCGAGGAACGCGGCTATTCGTTCGACTGGTCTTCCTTCCGCCTGACCGGGAATGTCCGCAGGACATCGGATGGCGCCGTGCTGGACCAGCCGCAGGTCTTCGCCCTCTTGCAGACGTTCTTCGCCGAGCGCGCGGAGGACATCCCGCCGGTGCCGGGCGCGGCGGAAGCGCTCGGCCGGCTGGCGCGTATCGGCGTGCAGATCGTGGTGCTGACCAATATACCCGCGGCCCAGCGCGACGCCCGGCGGGTGGCGCTGGCGCGGAATCGGATGCCCTACCCGGTCGTCGTCAATTCAGGGGACAAGGGTCCGGCAGCCGCCTGGCTTGCGGCCCGCGCGGGAGCCCCCGCCGTCTTCATAGACGACGGACCGAACAACCATGTCTCGGTCAAGCAGGCGGCGCCCGGCATTGCGTGCCTTCATTTCGTGGCGACTGAGCGCCTCGCCGGGCTGGTTGACATGCCAGCCGCAGCAGACGGCCGGCCGGCGACCTGGCCGGCCCTGGAACACGCGATCGCGGCCTCGCTCGGACTTACTTGTGGCGGAAGGTGATCCGCCCCTTGGTCAGATCATAGGGCGTCATCTCGACGTCCACCCTGTCTCCGACCATCACCCGGATACGGAATTTGCGCATCTTCCCTGCGGTGTGCGCGATGATCTCGTGCTCGTTCTCCAGCTTTACGCGAAACATCGCGTTCGGCAGTTTTTCGGTCACGGTCCCGCCGAAGACCATCATTTCCTCTTTCGACAAAGGCAGGCGCCCTCCTTTTCATGCAAGCGGCTCTTTATTCAGGATAGTAGCCGGCCTCGTCAACCGAGACCGTCCGAACCCGCACCGCAAACGATTGCGATAACGCGCTCGTCCGTTGCCGGCTTGTAGGCGCCGGCCGTCAATGCGGCGAGCGCGGCAGCGCCGGAAAGTTCCGCAGCCACGCCGGCCTCGAACCACAGCCAGCGCGCCGCCTTGCGCATCGCGTCGTCATCGACCAGAACGATACGGTCCACGCCGGCGGCGATGAGTTCGAGATTGAGCTGCGCCGAACGGAGCGGCGCCAGCGTGCCGGCCTCGGTCCCGATCCCTTCCAGGGTCACGAGCGCGCCGGCCTCAAGGCTGTCATGGAGTGTCGGCGCGCCGACGGGCTCGACACCGATCACGCGGATCGAAGGCTTGATCGCCCTCAGCGCGGTCGCAACCCCGGCGACAAGACCGCCGCCGCCGACCGCGACAAGGACCGTATCCACGTCGCAAACGTCCTCGAGCAGTTCGAGTCCCAGGGTGCCTTGCCCGGAAACCACGGCGGGGTCCGCAAACGGATGCACATAAACCGCGTCCCCGGCCCGGGCGTAGGCGAGCGCAGCCTCGTTCGCCTCGTCGAACACGGCCCCCCTCACCTCTACGGTCGCGCCCCAGCCGCGCAGCTTTTGCGCCTTGGTGTCAGGCGTTGAGCTTGGCAGGAACACGGTCGCCGGGACGCCCAGCACGGAAGCGGCATAAGCAACGCCCAGCCCGTGATTGCCTCCCGATGCCGTAGTGAGACGCTGCGGCGCTTCCAGGCCCAGCGCCTTGTTGAGCGCGCCGCGCGGCTTGAACGAACCTGTGACCTGGAGGCATTCCAGCTTGAGGAACAACTGCCCCGGACAGGGCGGTTCGCGCAAGGCCGCCGCCTTCAGAACCGGGGTGCGCCGAACCCCGCCCGCAATGCGCTCGGCAGCGGCGCGAACCGTCTCGAGATTGACCGGACCGGCTGTCATCGCTCAGCGAGTTCCAGCCACTCGTCCTCCGTCAGAACCTTGACGCCCAGCTCTTCCGCCCTGCGTTTCTTGGACCCCGCCGCCTCTCCGGCAACGACAAAATCCGTCTTTGCGGAAACGCTTCCCACGACCCGCATGCCGATCGTCTCCGCCCGCGCCTTGGCCTCCCGCCTGCTGAGAGCGGCAAGCGTGCCGGTGAAGACCACCGTCCTGCCGGCCAATGCGCCGGCTCCGGCCCCGGCGGCAGAGGCGGCATCCGCAACCTCCTCGACCGCCACCTCCCGCGCCAGCGCTTCGACGATCTCCGCGCTCCGGGGATCGGAAAGGAACGCCACCAGATCTTCCGCACGGCCCGCCCCCATGCCGTCGATGCCGATCAGCGCCTCCCATGCCTCCCCTTCGCGCGAGGCCGCCGACGCCACGGCGTCGCGCAGTGCATCGAGACTGCCATAGTGCCGCGCCAGCAATCGGGCGTTGCCCTCGCCGATATGGCGAATGCCCAGCGCGTAGAGGAAGCGGTCGAAGGAAATCCGGCGCCGTTCCTCGATGGCTTCCAGCAGGTTGTCGACCGATTGTTCGGCCCACCCTTCGCGATCCAGCAGTTCCGCGCGCCGTTCGCGCAGCCTGAAAATGTCCGCCGGCGTCGCAATCAGGCCGTCGGCGTGGAACGTCTCGATATGCTTGCGCCCGAGACCCTCGATGTCGAAACCGCCGCGCGAGACGAAATGCTTCAGCCGTTCGACGGCCTGCGCCCGGCAGACGAGGCCGCCGGTGCAACGCCGCACGACATCGCCGCCATCGCGCCGCGCTTCGGAGCCGCAGACCGGGCAGGTTTCGGGCGGGCGAAACGGTTCGGCGCCTTCCGGGCGCTTGTCGGGGCGGACCTCCAGAACCTGCGGAATGACATCGCCCGCGCGCTGGATAACGACGGTATCGCCGACATGAATATCCTTGCGCTCGATCTCGTCCTCATTGTGCAGCGTGGCGCGCGAAACCACGACGCCGCCGACCGTGACCGGCCGGAGGACCGCGACGGGCGTAAGCGCTCCGGTCCGGCCCACCTGGACCAGGATATCTTCCAGAACGGTCTCAGCGCGTTCGGCCGGGAATTTGTGCGCGACCGCCCAACGCGGCGCCCGCCCGGCAAAGCCCAGCCGTTCCTGCCAGGCGATGTTGTCCACCTTGTAGACGACGCCGTCGATATCGTAGTCGAGCGAGGCGCGCCGTTCGCCGATCGCCCGGTGGGCGTCGATCAACCCGGCCGCGTCCTCGGCGCGTCCTCCGTTCGGCTCGACCTCGAAGCCCCAGCCGCGGAGCCGTTCGAGCCAGGCGGCATGCGTTTCGGCCGGGCGCTCGCTGACCTCTCCCCAACCGTAGGCGAAGAAGCGCAACCGCCGCCCCGCCGTGACGGCGGGGTCGATCTGTCGTACCGATCCTGCGGCCGAATTGCGTGGATTGGCGTAGAGCGGCAGGCCCTCGCGCTCCCGCTCTTCGTTGAGGCGCCGGAACTCGCCGTGAGCCATATAGATTTCGCCGCGCACCTCCAGCACCTCCGGCGCCGGGCCCGACAGCAATTTCGGCACGCTCTCCACGGTCTCGATATTGCGCGTGACATTCTCGCCTTCGCGCCCGTCGCCGCGCGTCGCCGCCTGAGCCAGACGCCCGCCCTCGTAGCGCAGCGCGATCGAAAGCCCGTCGATCTTGGCCTCGGCGGTCATTGCAAGCGGGGTTTCGGGCTCGAGATTGAGGAAGCGGCGCACGCCCCGGACGAATTCGGCCACATCCTCTTCGTCAAAGGCATTGCGCAGCGACAGCATCGGGCGCGCATGGATGACTTTCTCGAAACCCTGCGCAGGCCGGGAGCCGACGCGCGCACCGGGGCCGCCGGGCGGCGCGCGGTCCGGAAAACGCGCCTCCAGCTCCAGATAACGGCGCTGCAGGGCATCGTAGTCGGCATCGGAAATGACCGGCGCGTCCTCGCCGTGATAGCGCCGGTCGTGGGCGGCGATCTCCTCGGCAAGGCGGGCCATTTCGCTGGCCGCCGCCTCTTCGCCAACCCGTTCCGGATCGTCGGTCATTCGCTCTCACCCAGGATCAGCGCCCGCGCCGCCCGCCTCGCCGCGCCGGTTATCTCGGCGCCTGCGAGCATACGCGCAATCTCTTCCTCGCGGCCGCTTTCGTCCAGTTCGACAACCTCGGTGCGCGCGCCGTGCTTGAAAACCCTGAAATGGCGCGAGGCGCGAGCCGCCACCTGCGGCGCATGGGTGACGACCAGGACCTGGCCCGCGTCCCCGAGCGCGGACAGCCGCGCGCCGACCGCAGCCGCTGTCGCGCCGCCGATCCCGGCATCCACCTCGTCGAAGATCATCGACGGGCCGTCCTCGGCGGCGAGCACCGCCTTCAGAGCCAGCGCGAACCGCGCGAGTTCGCCCCCGGAAGCGATGCGCCCGAGCGCCCCGAAGGGCTGTCCGGCGTTGGTCCGGACCTCGAAGCGAACGCGGTCCACGCCCGAGGGTCCGGGCTGGGCCGGCTCCAGCACAGCGCGGAAGGCCGCCCGGTCGAGCTTCAACGGCGGCAGTTCGCGCCCGACGGCGCACGCCAGGGTCGAAGCCGCCTCGCGGCGGGCGGCAGTGAGCGCGGCGGCGGCCTCATCGAAGACCACCCGCGCACGGGCCGCCTCCTCTTCCAGACCGGCGACATGGGCGCCGTCCTGGTCGAGCGCCTCGACCCGCCTGCGGAAATCGTCGAGCAGCCCCGGCAGCCCGTCGACTTCAACCCGGTGCCTGCGGGCCATATCGCGCAACGCGAACAGCCGGGCTTCGACCGCGTCCGCCGAGGCCTCGTCTTCCTCGATCCGGCCGCCGAGTCCCTGCACCAGACGTTCCGCCTCTTCCGCCTCGATGGTCGCCCGGTCGAGGGCCGAGAGCGCTTCGTCGAACATTCCGCCGGCCTCGGAACCGACGCGACCAAGGGCCCGGGCGGCGCCGCGCAGGACGGCCGCTGCATCGTCTCCCAGGATGGCGCGGGCTTCCGCAGCCGCTTCGAGAATCTTCCGATGCGCCAGAATCCGGCGTCGGCGCGCCGCCAGGCAGGCTTCCTCGCCGGGCCGGGGCGCCAGCAGCTCGAGCGCCTCCAGTTCGGCCTTCAGGTCCTCCCTCGCCGCCAGATCGCGCTCCAGCGCCTCCCGCGCGGCCTTTGCGGCCTCCTTCGCCCGGACCAGCGCCCGCCAGGCGCCGGCCGCGGCCTCGACGAGGCCGTCATGGCCGGCGAACCGGTCGAGCAGGACGCGATGCGAGGCTTCGTCCAGCAGGCCCCGCTGCTCGAATTGGCCATGCACCTCGACCAGGTCCCGGCTCACCCGCCGCAGCAGACCGGCCGCAACCGGCATGTCGTTCACAAAGGCGCGCGAGCGTCCGTCGCGCCCGACCGTCCGGCGCAGAACCAGCTCCTCGCCCGTATCGATCTCCAGATCCCGGAGCGACGCGGCTGCTTCCTCCGGCGTCTCGTCGAAGCAGGCGACCACGTCGGCCCGTTCCGCGCCGGCCCGCACAAGCCCGCTATCCGCGCGTGCGCCCAGCGCCAGGCCGAGCGCATCCAGCAGAATGGACTTGCCCCCGCCGGTCTCGCCCGTAAGCACCGAAAGGCCCGGCCCGAATGAGAGGTCCAACCGTTCGATCAGTACGACATTCCGGATAGCGAGCCCGCGCAGCATGGCGTCCGGGCGTTACCCCTTCGGGGTTGCCGGAGGCGTCTCGGCAGCCGGTTGAGGAACGCTGTCTTTCCCGCCGCCGCGCTCCTGCTCCAACCTCCGGGCGCGCTCCATGAGGGCCGCGTCCTCGGCCGCCCTCTTCTCGATCAGTTCCTTCGCCAACTCCTCGGCCCGGTCGCCGCCGCCGCCGACGGTTTTCGCCGGATCGAACACGGCGCCCCAGTTCCTGGAAAACCAGCCGTCCCCGTCCTCGCGCGCTCCCGATTCGCCCTTCTCGACGAGGCTGTAACTGTCCGCGTACCACTCATTGCCCGGATAATTGTGCTGGAGCACCGCGGCAACGCGCACCGCCTCCTTCTCCAGCCCGACGGCGGTGTAGGCCTCCGCGAGACGATGCAGCGCTTCCGGCACATGGCTGGTGGTCTGGTATTCGTCCACCACGGCGCGGAACCGGTTGATGGCGGCCAGCATATGGCCCTGGCGCAGGTAGAAGCGTCCGATGCTCATTTCCTTGCCGGCCAGATGGTCGCGCGTCAGGTCGAGCTTGAGGCGGGCGTCGTTCGCGTAATCGCTGCCCGGGAAGCGCCGCACGACCGCCTCCAGCGCCGACCGGGCCTTGCGCGTCAGGCTCTGGTCGCGTCCGACATCCGAGATCTGTTCATAGTAGGCGATCGCGGTCAGATAATAGGCATAGGCGACATCCGGGTTGCCCGGATGAAGCTCGATATAGCGCCGGAGGGCGGCGATCGCCTCGTCATACTCGTCCGCCTGATAGTGGGCGTAAGCCCCCATCAATTGCGCCTTGGTCGCCCAGACCGAATAGGGATGCTGGCGCTCGACTTCATCGAACCGCGCGGCCGCGGTCTCGAAATTGCCCGCCAGCAGCGCGTCCATCGAAGTGTTGTAGAGCTCCTCCACCGAGCGCTCCACATATTCCTCTGTGTTGTCGGAGCTGCAGCCGGCAAGCGCTCCGGCCACCAACAGGGCAGCGGCGACATTTCGCCAAAGACGACGGTATGCCCGACTCACGGCACCCTCATGGCAACGGGAAAAGGCGGCTTCAGTTTATGCCAGGCGCGCGCCGAAGCATAGGTTCAGGCGACGACCCTCTGGACCTCCGGCTCGGCGCCGTCCCATTTCCATGCCGAATCGTCGGCGAACAGGGTACGCAGCAACAGATTGTTGAGCCGGTGCCCGGACCTGTGGCCCTGGAAAGCTCCGAGAATCGGGGCTCCCGCCAGGGCAAGGTCCCCTATGACATCCAGCACCTTATGGCGGGCCAACTCGTCGGGATAGCGCAAACCGCCGTCGTTCATCACGCCGTTCGGCGAGATCGCCACGGCATTGTCGAGCGAGGCTCCCTTCGCATATCCGCGCGCGCGCAGCCATTCCAGCTCATGCAGAAAGCCGAAGGTGCGCGCCCGGCCGACCGCCTCCGGAAAAGTCTGGAGCGCCGAATCGAACTCGAAATGCTGGACGCCCACATGGGAGTGGTCGTAGTCGATCGTGCAGGACACCCTGAACCTGTCCGACGGCAGCAGCCGGGCCCAACCACCGCCCTCCTGCACCTGGACCGGCTTCAGCACTTCGATCCAGCGCCGCGGCCGGGAGGGCTGGGGCCGCGTGCCGACGCAACCGATGAGGAATGTGAAATCGTCCGAACTGCCGTCCATAATCGGCAGCTCCGGCGCATCGACCTCGATTGTGGCGTTGTCGATCCCGGCGCCGGCCAGCGCCGCCAGAAGATGTTCCGGCGTGCGGATGCAGACTCCGTATCGATTGGACAGGACCGTGCACAGCGTCGTATCGACAACCGCGTCCCACCTTGCAGGCACCAGACCGGATTTATCGGCGATATCGAGACGCCGGAACACAAATCCATGGCCCGCAGGGGCCGGTCCTAATGTCAAATGTACCTTCTGGCCGCTATGAATCCCTATGCCTTCACACGCAATCGACGTCCGTAAAGTACGCTGTCCGCGATCCACCCATCTCGAGAGACGTTCGACCTGTTTTCCCTCTCGTTCACTCATTGCGTTGTATTATAGCTTCCTGAATCGGCGAATCGGTAAGGAGACCATACCGAGGTGTTTCACCGCTCTACAAGTCACACTTTGTTAAGGAATGTTACGGCGGCGTCGGTGTGGGGAGTCTTGCCGCTCAAGGATTCGGACCAGGCCAAAACCCGTCTCGCTCCGGCGTTGTCGTCAAGCGAGCGCCGGCAATTGTTTCGCGCAATGGCCGAGGATGTTCTGGCGGCCATGGGCGAAGCCCGGCGCCTGAACGGAATCCTGGTCGTCACCCGCGACGCCTGGGCGCAGTCTCTGGCGGCGCGATACGGCGCCGCGGTGCTGGAGGAAAAGGCGAATCGCGGCCAGAGCGCCGCCGTCGCCGACGCCGTTCGCGAACTCGACCGGGCCGGCGCGGGCGCCGCCCTGGCCCTGCCGGGCGATGTGCCCCTCGTCTCACCGGCCGAAATCGACCGGGTGCTGGCCGCTCACGGGTCCGCCCCGGCCGTCAGCATGGTCCCCGCCGGCGACGGGCGCGGGACCAATTGCGTGGCTTGCTCGCCGCCCGATGCGATCCGGTTTCACTTCGGCCATGACAGCTTCGAGCCGCACAAGGCCGAGGCGCGCGCGCTCGGGATCGAGCCGCACATCCTTGCGGGATTGCCCGGCATCGCGCTCGATGTGGACAAGCCCGAGGATTTGCGCATGCTGCTTGCGCAGGGCGGCTCCTGTCGGGCGCTCGCCTGGTTGAACGGCACGGACATACCGGCGCGTCTCGCCGGGGAAAAGGGGAATAGATGACGGCGCTTCAGTTCGGGATCATGAACCGGGGACAGTTCCCGGTCGGAGACGACCCGAAACTGCACTGGGACGAGATGGTCGAGCAGGCGCGCGCCGCCGAACGGCTCAAATTCGATTCGATCATGAAGGGCTCGCATTACAGCTCGTGGCCGCTGATGGACTTCCAGCAGGTCCCGTTCCTCGCCCGCATGACCGCCGAGTGCCCGTCCCTGCGGCTGCTCTGCGGCATCTGCCTGCTGCCGCTGCACAAGCCGCTCGATGTCGCCGAGATTTTCGCGAATATCGACGTCATGAGCGGCGGCAAGCTCATCTTCGGCGTCGGGCTCGGCTACCGGGAAGTGGAATTCCGGGCCTTCGGAACGACGCAGAAGGACGCCGTG
Organism: Alphaproteobacteria bacterium; assembly: GCA_022824105.1. GTDB lineage: Bacteria > Pseudomonadota > Alphaproteobacteria > Bin95 > Bin95 > Bin95. The sequence goes on along the minus strand of JAJEAZ010000671.1, from coordinate 7,996 downwards.
CCGCGCTTCGTCGAGAACCTGGAAGCCATTCGCCGGCTGTGGACCGAGGAGCGGGTCACGATGAAGGGCTCGCATTTCGAGCTCATCGAGGCCGCCTGCACGGTCAAGCCCATCCAGAAACCGACGCCGCCCGTCTGGGTCGGCGCCAATGCCGACCGGGCGATCGAGCGGGCGGCCCGGCTGACGGATGCCTGGTTCATCAACCCGCACAACACGGTGGCCACCACGGCCCGGCAGATGGAGGTTTACAAGCGCGCCCTCGACAAGGCCGGCAAGCCGATGCCGGAGGAGCTGCCGATGATGCGCGAGGTCGTGGTGGGCCGGTCGCGGGACGAGGCCATCCGCACCGCCGAGCCCTATCTGATGGCGAAATACCGCGCCTACAAGGAATGGGGCCAGGACAAGGTGATGCCGGAGGGCGACGGCGATTTCGGCCAGGACTATGAGGACCTGCTGAAGGACCGGTTCCTGTTCGGCTCGCCCGACGAGGTGGCGGAGCAGATCATCGGCTATATCCGCCGCTTCGGCGTGAACCATTTCGTGTTCGGCATCCAGTATCCCGGCATGCCGCAAAGCATGGTGCTGGACGAGATGGCGATGCTGGCCGAAGAGGTGATCCCGAAGGTGCGCTCGGGCGTCTAGAGCGGTTGGGGGCCGCGTTGCGCAGGCGGAACGGGCCGCCGGCTGACGGCCTCTCGCGGATAGACAGGCCGTTCCCCGGCCGCTACCGTTTTCGTGTCGAACCACCAATCGGCCGGTGACAGCGGCCGTTCACCATGATCGCCATCGACGGACGGAGCCCATGCAGCCCAGGATCGTTTTCGTCACCAATTTTCCCGATGCCGCGGTCGCCGCGCGGGAAGCGGCCCCTTCGGGCTTCGAGCTCTCCATCGTACCCGCAGGCAGCGCCGAGTATCTGGAGGCGATGCGGGACGCCGAATACCTGGTGGGCTTCGTGGACGGGCTGGTGGAAGACGCCCTGTTCGAGGCGGGGCCGAATCTCAGGCTGATCCAGCTTCTCAGCGCCGGCTACGACCAGGCCGACATCGCCTCCGCCCGACGGGCGGGCGTGCCGCTCTGCAACAATGGCGGCGCCAACTCCACCGCCGTTTCCGAACATGCAATCCTGCTGGCGCTTGCGGCCTCGCGCCAGCTCGTGCGCCAGCACCGGACCGTGGCGGCGGGCAACTGGCGCGGCAACAGCACGCCGCGCCTGCACGAGATGCGCGGCCGGACGCTCGGCGTAATCGGCCTCGGCACCATCGGCAAGAAAACCGCGCGGCTGGCGCTCGCCTTCGGCATGACGGTCATCTACTACGACATCGAACGGCTGCCGGAAGACCGCGAGGATGCGCTCAATGTCCGCTTCCGGCTGCTGCGGGAGCTGTTGCGGGAAGCCGACATCGTCTCGCTGCATGTGCCGCTGAACGCCTCGACCCGCCACCTCGTCGGCGCTGAGGAACTCTCGCAGATGAAGTCCTCGGCAATACTCGTCAACACCTCGCGCGGGCCGGTCGTGGACGAAGCGGCGCTGTGTGCCGCGCTTGCCGACGGGACCATCGCGGCTGCGGGCCTGGACGTGTTCGACGAGGAGCCGCCGCCCGCCGACAACCCGCTCTTCAACATGGAGAACGTCACGCTCACCGCGCATCTCGCGGGCCCGACTTTCGAGAGCAACACGGCGCGGGTGCGCAACGCCTTCGACAATGTGCAGCGCGTCGCCCGCGGCTCCGACCCGCTCTGGGTGGTGCCGGAGTTCAGCGAAGAGGCATAGCCCGGACTTCTCAGGCGAACTCTTCGGAGGCGACGCGCCAGCCGGACAGCGCGTCCGGGTCGATCTCGATGCCGAGCCCCGGCCCGTCCGGCAGGCGGACATGGCCGTCCTCGACCATGAGTGCGCCGCCGAGCACCGCTTCGCGCAGCGGGTTCGGGTTCACGTCCATCTCCAGGAGTCCGTCGCCGCCAACCGCCGCCAGGAGATTGGCCGAATGGAGCAGGCCGAGCGCGCCGGCCAGCCAGTGCGGGCAGTAGGTGCGCCCGCGCCCGAGCGCGCGGCGCGCGATGGCGGCATTGTCCGACACCCCGCCCCACTTGCCGACATCCGGCTGCATTATGTCCAGCCAGCCGAGCGCCCGGTCGATCAGCCCGTGGTCGGCCAGGTTTTCGCCGCCCGCAAGCGGCAGGCGCATGGCGGCCCTGAGCCGCTGCCAGCACTCGTCCGGCAGGTCGGCGCGCATCGGTTCCTCCAGCCAGCCGACGCCCGCATCCGCCAGCCATCCGGCCGCCCTTTCCGCCGTTTCCGGATCCCATCGCTGGTTTGCGTCCACGAAAAACCGTTCGCCCTCCGCCATGTCCCGGCGGATCGCGGCCACATTGCCCCGGTCGGTCTCTTCCCCGAAACCGACCTTGAGCTTGAAGTTGCGGTGGCCCGCCTCGCGCGCGCGCTCGGCCATTTCCGGCCCGTCATCCGGGTTGAGGCCGCTCGCATAGGCGGGAATGCGATCCCGCGCCGCAGGGTCGAGCAGCCTGCGCAGGGGCACGCCCCGACGCCGCGCCGCAAGGTCCCAGAGCGCCTGGTCGGCCGCTGCGATGACGGCCGCGACCGGGCCGTATTCCCCCGACTGGATCGCGAGCACCCGCAATTGCCGCATCATGGCGGCATAGTGCGCCGGAATGTCGTCCACGGTCTGCCCGAGCAGCAGGTCCGGCAGCAGCCGGCCGGCGAGGCGGGCCCGGTATTCCATGGTGATCGACGGGAAATTGCCCCAGATATCGCCCCGGCCGACGGCGCCGTCTGCGTCTTCGAGGGCGACCATCGCGATGGCGCGCTCGGTGATGGAGCCGAACGAAACCACCACCGGATTCGGCATCGGCGCGCGAAAGACCTCGATCCGGATACGCGCGACCCGGATCGCCCCGGCTCCCTGCCCGCTCAAGACCGCTATTCCGCTTCGGTCTTGAGCATCACGGCCACGAACCGGTCGTCGCCGCCGCGGTTCACAAGCAGCAGGACCGACCGGCGCCCGGCATCGCGCACCGCCGCAATACGCTCTTCCAGGTCCTTCGGGCGGTTCACCGCCGCCTGGTCGGCCTCAATGATGAGGTCGCCCGGCTCAAGGCCCTTCTGTTCGGCGTCGCTGCCCGGCGCAACGCCGACGACGACAAGGCCGCCCCTTTCGAGGACTTCCTCGTCGAGTTCGTATTCCTTGCGGAGCTCGTCGTTCGGTCGGGCGACCACAAGGCCCAGGGCCTCGACCGGATGCTCCTTCGTTCCGCTTTCCGCCGAGGCGCTGGCCGGATCGTTTTCCTCCAGACGGCCGACAACGACTTCCAGGCGAACGGTCTCGCCCTTCCGCCAGACCTCGACCGGCACCGTCGCACCCACCTCGGCATCGGAAACGATGCGCGGCAAGGCGCGCATTTTCTCCACTTGCTTGCCGTCGAAGGACAGCACGATGTCGCCCGCCTGGAGGCCGCCCTCGTCGGCCGGACTGTCCGGCATGACGGCCGCGACCAGCGCGCCGCGCGGTTCGCCGAAGCCCTCGAACGCCGCGGCGATTTCGTCCGTCACGTTCTGGATGCGAACGCCGAGCCAGCCGCGCCGGGTTTCGCGGAACCGGCGGAGCTGGTCGATGACGGGCGCGGCAAGCGAGGAAGGCACCGCGAAGCCGATGCCCACGCTGCCGCCCGATGGCGAGGTAATCGCCGTGTTCACACCGACCACCTTGCCTTCGAGATTCAGCATCGGCCCGCCGGAATTGCCCTTGTTGATCGCCGCATCGGTCTGGATGAAATCGTCATACGGCCCGGCCCGGATATCCCGCTTTCGGGCGGAGACAATGCCCGCGGTCACCGTGCTGCTGAAGCCGAACGGATTGCCGATGGCAATGACCCAGTCGCCGACCCGGGTCTTGTCCGAATCCCCGAACTCGAGGAAAGGAAGCGGCTCGTCCGACTGGACCCGAAGCACCGCCAGGTCGGTCTTGGGATCGCGGCCCACCACCTCGGCCGCCAATTCCCGGTCGTCCTGCAGGCGGACCGTGATTTCGTCCGCCTCGTCGATGACATGGTGGTTGGTGACGATGATGCCGGACGGGTCGATAATGAACCCGGAACCGAGCGACGTCGTCCGGCGCGGCCTGCCCTCGCGCTCGCCCGGCTCCTGGTCGAAGAATTTCTTGAAGAACTCCTCGAAGGGAGAGCCGGGCGGGAACTGCGGCATGTCCGGGCCGCGGCGGCGCTGCTCGACTGTCTGTTGCGTCGAGATGTTGACGACCGCCGGCAGGGCCTTCTCGGCGAGCTCGGCGAAACTGTCCGGCGTGCCGTGGGCATGGACCGGCGGCGCGGCGGCTGTCGCAGCCGCAACCAGGATCAGGGCGATGGCGAGACGCATGGCGCTGGACTCTTGTCCTCCGTTCGGGCTGGCGGCCCCGGCTCAGGCGGCGTTTTCCCGCGCATGGGCGTAATTCACGCCGGTGAACCAGAGCATGTAGTCCATATAGGTGGTCGGCGGGAATTTTGGAGGATCGTCGGGGCCGCAGCAGGTCGGCAGGCAGACCATCTCATAGTCGATATTGCAGTCGAAAAAGAACGGGATGGCGTAGCGCTCCCGGCCCGACCGGTTGAGGACCCGGTGGGGCGTCGAGAGGAAGCGACCGTTGGTCCAGCGGTGGCCCAGATCGCCGATATTGACGATGAAGCAGTCCGGCTCCGAGGGCGCGTCCACCCATTCGCCCGAGGGCAGCCGGATCGAAAGGCCGGGCACGTCGGTCGTCGCCAGCAGCGTCATGAAGGAGCTGTCCGTGTGCGGCGCCAGGCTGAACTCGTCCTCGTCGAAATGCTCATGCGCCGCGTAGCGCGTCAGCCTGAGCGTGAATTGCGGGTCGTCGAACGCCTCGTCGAAATAGTCCGGGGCGAGGTCGAGTGCGCGGGCGTAGAGCGGCACGAGCTCCATCGCCACCCGCTCCATCGCGTCCGCATAGGCCAGCACGGTCGAGCGGAAGCCCGGCAGCGCCGCCTCTTCCGGCCACTGGTTCAGCGGGCGGAAACGCTTGCCCGCCAGCACGTCCGGATGGTCCGGGGCCAGGTCGCGCTTCAGGAAAAAGGCCTCGTTCCGGTTCGGCCGGTCGCCGTGATAGATGCGCGACGCTCGCGAAACGCTGCCTTCGTAGGGCATGTAGCCGACATTGTCGGCGCCTGCTCTCAGGTCGAGCTTGGCTTCGAGCGGCCGGGCGTGGAAACGCCGCGCCTCCGCAAAGACCGCATCGACAAGGGCCCGCGGCACGCCGTGCCCCTTCAGGTAATAGAAGCCGACATTGCGGCAGGCATCGGAAAGCTCGGCAGCCGCCCGTTCCGGCCCGCCCGGCTCGCCCCGCAGAACGGGACCGATATCGATAATCGGAATAGGTGCAGCGCTCATCTTCGCCTATGCTCCCGGACTGTCAGCGAAACCGGCGCCATCTTCCTCCTCCCGGCGCCCGATGGCAAGAAAGGGAGGCAGCCGATGCCTGCAGAGTCGCCGATCTGGCCCGCGCCCCTGGACCATCTGCGCCTCGACAGCGACGACCCCGGCCGGCTCGTGGATTTCTATGCGGGCCTTCTCGGCTTCGACAGTTTCGACCTGCCGGACGGCAGCCGTCTGCTGCAGGGACCGGGGCGCCGCCTGGTGGTGGGCGAAGGCGAGCCGGGTGCGCGGCCCTATCACGGCTTCCGGCTCCGGGACCGGGCGCAGCTCGAGGCGGTGCGCGCCTTCATCGCCGGACAGGGAATCAACATGGAGCCGTCGCCGTCCGCGGTGTTCGATCCGGATGCGGTGGCGGTGCGCGACCCGGACGGCTGGCTCTCGGTCTTCGGCCTGCCGCGCGCGGACCTGCCTGCAATCCGGACGGTCAACGGCGTGCCGGGGCGCAGCTTCTCGGCGCGCCTGCAGCATGTCGTGGTGGCAAGCCGGAACCTCGACGGCATGATGCGCTGGTACGAGGATGTCCTGGGCTTCGCCCCCTCCGACTATGTGCTGGCGGACATGGACGACCCTTCGTCGCGCCGGGTGGCGTTCTACCGCTCGGACGAGGAGCACCACAGTTTCGCCGTCTTCGCCGCCTCGGAAAGCAAGGCCGACCACCACGCCTACGAGACAGGAGGCTGGACCGACATCCGCGACTGGGCCGACCATCTGGCCAACAATGAGGTGAAGATCTGGTGGGGCCCCGGCCGCCATGGCCCCGGCAACAATTTGTTCTTCATGATCCAGGACCCGCACGGCGACCCGGTCGAGCTCTCGGCGGAGATCGAGCATATGCCGCGCGAAATGGCACCCCGCCTCTGGCCGGCGGAGGAGCGCACGCTCAATCTCTGGGGGCCGGGCTGGATCCGCGACTGACCCGGTCGAGATCAACCGCCGGCGAACCGGGCCGTCGCGCGCTCGATTTCCACTTCGCGTTCGGCCTGCCGCGCCGCCGCCGCTTCGCACACGGCTTCGACGACGGACGGTCCGGCCCGCTCCGGGCTGCCGGCGTCGAAGGGCGGGGCCGGGTTGTATTCGATGCCGAGCTGGATCCGCTCCGCCGCCTCGGCCCCCAGCAGTTCTCCCGCCACGGTCAGGGCGAAGTCGATGCCGGCGGTGACGCCGCCGCCGGTGATGACATTGCCGTCGACCACCACGCGCTCGGCCACCGGCTCGCAACCGAAGGCGGCCAGCATCGGGAGCGACATCCAGTGCGTCGTGGCCCGCCTGCCGCGCAGCAGCCCGGCCGCGCCCAGCACCAGCGAGCCCGTGCACACGGAGGTGATATAGCGCGCGCCCGCCGCCTGGCGGCGCAGGAAATCCAGCACCTCCTCGTCGTTGAGCAGCGGGTTCATGCCCGCGCCGCCGGGCACGCAGACGAGGTCGAGCTGCGGGCAGTCGGCGAATGTCGTGCTCGGCAGCAGTCGCATGCCGCCGGCGGCCGTTACCGGGTCGAGGGTCTTCCATAGGAGATGGACCCTGGAGTCCGGGACCTTGGTGAACACCTCGTACGGGCCCGTCATGTCGAGCTGGGTGAGGTTGGGGAAAAGAAGAAGGCCGATCCGGAATGGCATGACGGTTTCGGGTCCATCGGTTGTCAGTATCGTTCGCAGACGATATGGAGCGCCCTTCATCCGCTTCAAGCCGGGCCGGGTGAGGCCCGGCGAACGAACCCGCGCCCAGGGAGGTTATCCGCCGATGACCGTTTTCCCGGAACCGCTCCTTGAGGGCTACCGCTGCTTCAGGAACGACCGGTATGCACGGGAGCAGGACCGCTACCGCCGGCTTGCCGAACAGGGGCAGGCGCCGGAGGTCATGGTCATCGCCTGTTGCGACTCGCGGGCAGCGCCGGAGACGATCTTCCATGCCGCGCCGGGCGAGATCTTCACCGTCCGTAATGTCGCCAATCTCGTGCCGCCCTGCGAGCCGGACCAAGCCTGCCGCTCGACTTCGGCCGCGCTCGAATTCGCGGTGCAGGGCCTGAAGGTCCGGCATATCGTCGTGCTCGGCCACAGTCGCTGCGGCGGCATCCGTGCGGCGCTCCACCCGCCGGAGGAGCCGCTTTCCCCGGACGACTTCATCGGCAAGTGGATGGATCCGCTCCGCCCCGCCGCCGAGGAGATGGCGGGGCGCGGGGGACTGAGCGATGCAGAACGTCAGACTGCGCTCGAACGGGCCTCGATCCGCCGTTCCGTCGCGAATCTCAGGACGTTTCCCTGGGTGTCGGGTCTGGAAAGCCGCGGCGGCCTCAGCCTGCACGGAGCCTGGTTCGACATCGCCGACGGGACTCTGTGGGTGATGGACCCGGCCACCGGAGAGTTTTCAAAGGCGGAGTGAAGCGCGAGCCTTTGTTTAGAGCATGATCCATTCCAACTGGAACGACTGCATTTGGGGGGTAGCGTCGGGCCTTGACCTCATTCGTCACCCCGGCCCCCGAGCCGGGGTCCATCCATGACTCTCGATGCCGCCGCTGCCGGTGGAGAGCCGGCTCAA
>JAJEAZ010000097.1 GCA_022824105.1 Alphaproteobacteria bacterium | reverse complement strand
CGCTTCTGGCGCGCCGCCGAGATGAAGATGGTCAACCATCTGACCGGCAAGAGCACCGACATGCTGTGGTCGGACTACAAGTTCGGCGGCAAGATCGGCAAGAGCGACTTCAGCCGGACCGGCCTGAAGCGGGTGCGCTGATGGGCCTGCGAACGGCGATTCGAACGCCCATTCTCCGGGCGGCGCGGATTGCGCTGGCGGTCCTCGCCGCCGCTTCGGCGCCCGGCGCGGCGCTCGCCGAGACCGAATTTTCCGGCAAGCTCAGCCTGGAGACCCGCTGGTTCCCGCGGAGCGCCGAGTTCGACGGCCAGCGCAACTATAACGCCGGCCTGGTCGCGGAGCCCCAGCTTTACCTCAAGGGCGCGGAGAATTTCAGCGTCACCGTCGCGCCCTTCTTCCGCTTCGACGCCGCGGACCGGACCTGGACCCATGCCGACCTGCGCGAGGCCTATGCGCTGCTGAACGGCCCGCTCGGCGAGGCCGAATGGGAATTGCGCCTGGGCGTCGACCGGGTGTTCTGGGGCGTCGCGGAAACGCGCAACCTGGTCGATATCGTCAACCAGACCGACCTGGTCGAAAACCCCAACGAAAAGGTCAAGCTGGGCCAGCCGATGGCCCACCTGACCCTGTCCGGCGACTGGGGCGCGGCGGAGGTCTTCGCGATGACCTTCCACCGCCTGCGCACGTTTCCCGGCGCCGCCGGCCGGCTGCGCCCGCAATTGCGGATCGACAACCGCCTCGCGACCTACGAGAGCCCGGCGGAGGAATGGCATCTCGATTTCGCCGCCCGCTACAGCAACGCCTTCGGCCCGCTCGATCTGGGCCTGAGCGTGTTCGACGGCACCAGCCGCGAACCCGTCATGCGGCTGGCGGCAATCCGGCTCGTCCAGGGACAACCGGTGCCGGGCGCCCTGGCGCCGCATTACGAGCAGATCCGCCAGTTCGGCCTGGACGCCCAGCTCACGATCGGATCCTGGCTGCTCAAGCTGGAAGCCATCCACCGCAGCGGCGCCAGCAACCTCGTCGGCAAGAAGGAAGCCTTCGCCGCCTTCGTCGCCGGCGGCGAATACACGTTCAGCGGCATCTTCGAATCGGACGCCGATTTGAGCCTCCTTGCCGAATGGCTGATCGACGGGCGCCGGCATCGCGCGACCAACCAGTATCAGAACGACCTGTTCTTCGGCGTCCGCCTGTCGCTCAACGACGTCGAGAGCACGGCCTTCACCCTCGGCGCGCTGTACGATCTCGACTACGGCACCCGGACGATGTCGCTCGAATTCGACCGGCAGCTTACCGATTCCGTCTCCATCAAGGCGGAGGCGATCCTCATGCTCTATGTCGACAAGGCGGACGTCGTCGTCTATCCGACCCGGCGCGACAGCTTCGTGGGGGCGAAGCTGGCCTACAGCTTCTGACCGGCCGCGAAGACGGCCATATTTTTGAGCGAATACTCAAGTACTTCTTCTCCACCACCGCCGTTTTTTCCCGGTTTTCCGCCGTTTCCCGCACCTGGTGCCGAATTAGATAGACCGGTCTGTATTTTGTTTTTTTACGCCTTGGCAGGAATATTTCCAAATCCTGCCTCCAGACAGCGGGCATATGGCGGGGAGCAGGAGGCGGGGCAGCGGGCGCATCTCGGGCGTTGGCTAAGCACATATAGGGAACAAAAATGGCAATGTCAAGGAAAAATGCGATCCTCGTTGCCGCCCCGGCCGATACGGCGGGCAACCGGCGGGCGGGCGGATGGACATCCCCGTCGCCTCCGCTTCGCTTCGGCACTTCCCCCGCTGAAGCGGGGGAAGGATAACGGGGATAACATTCTGTTTTGCCTTGCTTTTTTCCTCCCCTCTTCAGAGGGGGAGGTCAGGTGGGGGTGAACGGCGCACGCTGCCGCCGTCGTCTCCCGCCTTTGCAAACGGCCGGCTTCGCATGCGCCTTGCCGCCCCGGCCTGCTGCCGGATGCTGACAGGGGTTTCGATAACGCCTATATGTAGGGACCGGAACGAACCGTGCCGACCGCTTCGCGACCTGTCGAGGCTGCACACGGAACCGGACGGATCTTTCCGGGTGTCGTTGCCGGGTGCGCCTGCCGTAGCGCCTCCGGACGACGATTGGCGGGAAAGGCTTTGTCATGGAATCGGGTCCGGACGAGACATCCTGCACCATTGTCGTGGGCCATCGGGCAGGGGCGCGGCGCGCATGTAGAACCGAATACAGTCCCTCGTCGTAACGGCCGACGATACCGGTAGCGGAAGAGATGGAAATACCGGGCGAATATACCGAAGGCTATGCCAGAGGCCGGGCGACCGATCCGGAGAGGGCCGCCAACTATGTCGCCCATACCACCGTAGGCGACCCTCTGGCGGACGCCATGGTTGTGGATCTGGACGCGCTCGGCCCCGAGGAATCGAGCCGGCTGATCCGGCTGGGCATGCACGGCGACGACGAAAACGCCTTGCGCGATGCGCCGGCCACGGTGCGGGAATTTTTCGAATCCATCGCAGAGCCGCCCGACTGGGTCGACCTGCCTTCGTTCCTGCCGGGCTGCCGCATGTTTCACCGGAACACCCGGCTGGTGCTTGCCGCGATGGTCGGCGGCGTTCTGGTCGAGGGGTTTTCGACCAATATCGCGAGGTCGTTCTTCCTGACCGGCAAGCTCCGGGACCAGGGCATACGGCGGCTGAAGCAGAACAACCGCCACATGCTCGAAATCTTCATGCCCTGGGGCATGGAGCGGCATAACGACGGCTGGACCCATTCCGTCCGGGTCAGGCTGGTCCACGCCCGGATCCGGCAGTTGATCGCCAATTCGAACGAATGGAATATCGGTGAGCTGGGCACGCCGATCAGCGCGGCCCATGTCGGCTTTGCCGTCGCGGCGTTCTCGGCCCGGTGCCTGCAGCATCTGGAAAAGCTCGGCGCGAAGTTCAATGCAGAGGAACGGCGGAGTTTCATGGCCGTATGGCGTTATTCGGGATACCTGATGGGCATTCCCGAATCGATCCTGTACCGCGACGAAGCCGAAGCGCTCGAAGTCTACCGGATCGGTCTCGTTTGCGAGCCGCCGCCTTCGCTGGAATCGGTCGTGCTGGCGTCGTCGCTGATCAATTCGGCGCCGTTGTTCGCCGGTTTGACCGAAAGGCAGGCCCGCCGGAAGCTGGCCGGCTACATTGCGGAGGTTTCGCGGGCGCTGATCGGAAATGAAATGGCCGACCTGCTCAAGTATCCCGAGAGCGACGCCAGGGGCGTCCTCTGGCGGTTCCGCGTCCTGAACCGGGTCGAGAAACTGATGAACCTGCTGAGCCAGGACCGGTCGCGGAAGAACGTCAACCTGACCACGATTCTCGACGTTTCGATGTTCGACAACGAAGGCATCAGCTACAAATTGCCGGACCATGTCCATGCCGAAGAGTCTTCTCAGTATTAGGGCCAGTATCGGGGCCAGTATCGGGGGACTTGCGCGATGACGGCAGTCCGCCGATCCTTTTGTGCGGTGCGCCGCACCGGGCGGCCGGATACCCCGGTCGGGTCCGGAGGCCGGATGCGGCACATCCATACCGTGCTGCGCCACATCGTTCGAATGCCATGATTTCAATATCGCTGGAACGCTACACCGCCGGAATTTTGCGCCGCCGGTGGCTCGTCATTGCGCTTGCAGGGGCGCTCATGCTCGCGCTGACGGCGGGGGCCAGGTTCATCGGCGTCACCAACGACTACCGCAGCCTGTTCGATGCCGATAATCCGCAGCTGGCCGCGTTCACCGCCTTCGAAAACATCTATGGCGCAACCAATACGGCACTGATCGCCGTCGCGCCCGGCAAGGGTACGGTATTCACCCGCGAAACCCTCGGCGCCCTTGAGGCGCTGACACAGGCGGCGTGGGAGACGCCGTATTCCACCCGGGCCGATTCGCTGGCCAACTACAACCACACCTGGGCGGAAGAAGACGACCTCATCGTCGAGCCGCTGGTCGACGATGCAGCAGGGCTGAGCGAAGAGGATATCCGGCGCATCGAGAAGATCGCGCTGAGCGCGCCGGAACTGGTCGGCCGCCTGGTTTCCCGCGACGGCAAGGTGGCCGGACTGGCGATCAGCTTCGCGCTGCCCGACAACCCGGACGCCGCGGTCGTCGAAATAACCGACTATCTCGACGCGCTGCTCGAACGGCAGCGGGCGGCTCATCCCGGCACCGCCTACTACCTGACCGGCGACGTTCCCCTCAACAGGGCTTTCGCCGACGCGACCAGGGACGATATGGAAACCCTGGCGCCGGTCGTGTTCCTGATCATCGTCCTTGCCGCGGCGCTTCTCCTGCGCTCCGTGCTGGGCACGGTGGCGATCGTCGCGGTGCTCGGTTTCGTCATCAATTCGACGGTCGGTTTTGCCGGCTGGCTCGGCACGGTGTTCAATCCCGCCAATTCCGGCGTGCCGATCATCGTCATGACGGTCGCCGTCGCCCATTCGGTCCACATCGTCTCGAGCACCCTGGCGGCCATGGGCCGGGGCCTGGACAGGAATGCGGCGATCGCCGACGCGATCCGGGTCAACGCCTGGCCGGTCTTTCTCACGTCGCTCACCACGACCATCGGCTTTCTCAGCCTCAACGCATCGGACTCGCCGCCCTTCCGCGTTCTCGGCAATCTGGTGGCGTTCGGCGTGCTGTGCGCGTTCGTCTATTCGCTGACATTCCTGCCGGCGCTCCTTTCCATCCTGCCGCTGCGGGCCCGGGCGCCGCGCAGCGGCAAGCCCGCCTTCTTCGATCGCTTCGGCGGTTTCGTCGTCGCCCGGCGCAAGATCCTGCTCGTCTGCTCCGCGCTCGTGGCGGTGGTTCTGGTGACCGGAATCTCCAGGATCGAACTCACCGACAACTGGACCCGCTATCTCAGCGAGCGCTACCAGTTCCGCCAGGATACGGACTTCGTCATCCGCAACCTGACCGGCATGGAAACGCTGGAATATTCGCTGAATTCGGGGCGCGAAGGCGGCATTACCGACCCCCCCTATCTGCGCAGGGTCGAGGCTTTCGCCGAGTGGTTCCGCACGCAGCCGGAAGTTCTGCACGTTCAGGCCTTTTCCGACATCATGAAGCGCCTGAACAAGAACATGCACGGCGACGACCCCGCCTTCCACAGGCTGCCGGACAATCCCGAACTGGCCGCGCAATTTCTGCTGCTCTACGAACTTTCGCTGCCGGCCGGCCGGGATTTGAACGACCGCATCGACGTCGCCAAATCGGCGACGCGCATGACGGTCGTGATGCGCAGCCTGACATCGCAGGGACAACGCGAACTCGACGCGCGGGCGCAGGCCTGGGTCCGGGCCAACGCGCCGGGCCTTGCGGCCGAGGCGTCCGGGGTCAGCATCGTCTTCGCACACCTGTCCCAGCGGAACATCGAGAGCATGCTGACCGGCACGATCGTTGCTATGGCGCTCATTTCGCTGATTCTGATTTTCGTGTTCCGGAGCGTGCGCCTGGGCCTGGTCAGCCTCGTGCCCAATTTCATTCCGGCGGCCCTGGCGTTCGGCGTGTGGGGCTACCTGGTCGGCCGGGTGGGCCTTGCCGGATCGGTGATGACCGCAATCGCCTTCGGTATCGTCGTCGACGATACGATCCACTTCTTGTCCAAATATCTGAAAGCGCGCCGCGAGGGCGTATCTGCGCCCGAGGCCGTGCGTTCGACCTTCCGGATCGTCGGCCATGCGCTGTGGACCACGACCGCCGTTTTGTGCCTCGGCTTCCTGGTGTTCGCCGCTTCGGGTTTCGAAATCAGCTGGTCGCTCGGCATTCTGGTGACCATTACGATCGGCTTCGCGCTGCTCGCCGATTTCCTGCTCCTCCCGCCGCTCTTGATGGCCATAGACAGAACGAAAGAACGATGACCCGGTCTTCTTTCCGTTGCACGACCCGCCGGCTTCCTGCTACCTGCGTCGCCTTGCTGCTGGCCTGCCTTTGTCCGGCCGCCCTCATTGCCTCCCCTCCGGCCGGCGCGGCCTCTGCCGAGGAAGCGGGTCTGAAGATTGCGCGGGACGCCTACGACCGGGACAAGGGTTTCGGCAATTTCACCGCCCGGCAGACCATGGTGCTGCGCAACAAGCGCGGGCAGGAGAGCCGGCGCGAGCTCCGGATCAAGGTGCTCGAGGTCGAAGGCAGCGGCAACCGGACCCTGTTCGTGTTCGACCGGCCGCGCGGC
>JAJEAZ010000579.1 GCA_022824105.1 Alphaproteobacteria bacterium | reverse complement strand
AATGCCGATGCGCTGGCGCTGCCCGCCGGAGAACTCGTGCGGATAGGAGTCCAGGTGCCGGCGGCCGAGGCCGACGCGCTCGAACAGCGCCTCCACCCGCTCCTCGCGCTCCGCGCCTTCCGACACGCCGTGGATGGTCATCGGCTCGCCGACGATGGAACGGGCCGGCATGCGCGGGTTCAGCGAGGCATAGGGGTCCTGGAAGATCATCTGCATGCGCTGGCGGTAGGGCATCATGTCCGCGGCGCCGAGCTCGGTGATGTCTTCGCCGTCCAGGCGGATGCGCCCTTCGGTCGGCTCAAGCAGCTTCAGCACGGTCCGGCCGACGGTGGATTTCCCGCAGCCCGACTCGCCGACCAGCCCCAGCGTCTCGCCGCGTCCGATCCGGAAGCTCACGCCGTCCACGGCATAGACATGCCCGCGGACCCGGGAGAAGACGCCCTTGTAGATCGGGAAATGCTTCTTGAGGCCCTGCACATCGAGCAGCGGCGTGGCGGCGCTCATGCCGTTCCTCCCAGCAGGCGGTCGGCGTGCCAGCATGCGACCCAATGTCCCGGACGGTGGTGTTCGAGCGGCGGAAATTCCTGCCGGCATTGCTCGCTCGCGTAAAGGCATCGCGGCGCGAAGGTGCAGCCCGGCGGCAGGTTGGCGAGCGAGGGCACCATGCCCTCGATCTCGTTCAACCGCCCCCGGCCGCTCTCGGTGTGGGCGGCCGTCTCGAGGCTCGGAATGGCGCCGAGCAGGCCCTCGGTATAGGGGTGGCCCGGATGGTCGAAGAGCTCGTCCACCTCGGCTTCCTCGACCTTGCGGCCCGCATACATCACCACCACCCGGTCGGCGTTTTCGGCAACGACGCCCATGTCGTGGGTAATCAGGATGACCGCCTGGCCCTGGGTGCGCTGCGTCTCGCGCATGAGGTCCAGGATCTGCGCCTGGATGGTGACGTCGAGCGCCGTGGTCGGCTCGTCGGCGATCAGCACCTTCGGGTTGCAGGAGAGCGCCATGGCGATCATCACGCGCTGGCGCATGCCGCCGGAGAGCTGGTGCGGATATTCGTGCGCCCTGCGCTCCGGCTCGGGGATGTGCACCTCGCGCAGCATCTCGATGGCGCGGTCCATCGCGTCGCGTTTCGAGAGGCCCTGGTGGAGAGCGATGGCCTCGCCGATCTGCCTGCCGACCGTGAACAGCGGATTGAGGGAGGTCATCGGCTCCTGGAAGATCATGGAAATCTCGTTGCCCCGGACCTCCTCCATTTCGGTCTCGGTCGCCTCGAGCAGATTCCGTCCCTCCAGCCGGATGGCGCCGCCGACGATGCGGCCGGGCGGACTCGCCACCAGGCGCAGGATCGAGAGCGCCGTCACGCTCTTGCCGCAGCCGGATTCCCCAACGACTCCGAGGGTTTCGCCCCGGCGCACGCCGTAGGAAACGCCGTCCACCGCGCGCACCACCCCGTCATTGGTGAAGAAATGCGTCTGCAGGTTCTCGACTTCGAGAACGCTCTCGCCCGCTCCCGCCGGGGCCTCCTGCCCGCCCCCTTGTTCGAGCGCTTCGGTTCGGTCCATAATCGAGGCTCCTTAGAATGCGGCGGGCTCCCGCGACGCCGGACGGAGAGCCGCCGATACGGGAGCATAAAGCATCCGGGGCCGCAACGGTTCCGATTCAGTTCGGGGGGATACCGCCCCCGTTTCAGGCAGGGAGGAGCATGATGGCTCGAAAAGGATTCATGAACCCGCACTGGTCGCGGCGGCACTTCCTTCAGGGGAGCGCGGCGCTGGCGGCCGCGGGCGCCTACGGCCTGTCTTCGCGCAGGGCCAATGCCGCCATTCCGATGGAGTATGACGGCTCGAAATTCCAGCTTGCGGCAACGGAGCCGAACCCGAAATCCGGCGGCGTGCTGCGCTACGGCATCACCATGCGTCCGCCGCATCTCGACTTCCACCAGTCGGGCACGATCAACAATCTCGGCAGTCAGGCCTGCATGTATGACAACCTGATCCGCCATGACCCGCGCGACAGCGGCCAGTCGATCATTCCCGACCTCGCCCATAGCTGGGAGATCTCGAAAGACGGCAAGACCTACACCTTCTTCCTGCGCAAGGGCGTGCTTTTCTCCGACGGCGCCGAACTCACGTCCGCGGATGTGAAAGCCACCTTCGACCGCATCACCAAGCCGCCGGAGGGCATCAACATTCCGCGCAGCGCGCTGTTCACATCGGTCGATGAGGTCACCGCGCCCGACAAATATACCGTCCAGTTCAAGCTGTCCGCGCCCAGGCCGCCGGCCTTCATCATGGGCGCGATCTCCAGCGGCTGGAACGGAATCGTCCGCAAGAAGACGCTCGAGGACAACAACTACAATCTGCGCAAGACCCTCGACGTCCCCGGCACCGGTCCGTTCCGCAGCGTCCGGCGCGTCGAGCAGGAAATCTGGGTGATGCAGAAGAACCCGGACTACTGGATGGAAGGGCTGCCCTATCTCGACGGGATCGAGTTCTACCACGGCCTGCCGTTCTCGCCGGAACTCGGCTCCGCTTTCCTGGCGGGCCGGACGGACTATGCCCGGCTGATCGACCCGGTGACGCGCAGGGAAGCCGACGCGCGCGACGACATGACGGCGACCGACTACTACCAGAGCGTCATCCAGGCGGTCTGGCTCAATGCCGATCGCGAGCCGTTCAACGATCCGAGGGTGCGCCGGGCCATGCACCTGGTCTTCGACCGGCCGGTGCTGGTGGAAGCCGTCAAGGATGTGGCGCCGATGCTGGTCGGCGGCTTCATCTATCCGTTCTCGGATGTGGCGACGCCGACGGAGGAGCTGACCAAGCGCGTCGGCTACCAGCCGGACACCACGGCCTCCATCAAGGAAGCCAGGGCGCTGCTGGAGGCCGCCGGCCACGGCGGCGGCATGAAGGGGCTCGACTTCGTGGTTCGCGACGTGGCGACCTTCAAGATCTGGTCGCAGGCGGTCCAGGCGATGCTGGCGCAGGCGCTCAACATCGAGTGCGAGCTGCGCACCGTCGTGGAATCGGTCTGGTTCGACGACACCAACAACGGCAAGTTCGACCTCTCGGTCGGCGCCATCGTCTCGACCCTGATCGACCCGTCGGACTACTTCAACACCTGGTACGGCCCGAACGGCCCGCAGAACTACTCGCAGTGGGAAGACCCGCGCTTCACCGAGCTGCTGGCGGCCATCGACAACGAGGTCGATCCTGTCAAGCGGCAGGAAGCGATCACCGCGGCCGAAATGGTGATGGAGGAGAACCCGCCGGTGCTCCCGATCTGCTGGGAGAAGATCAACGACGGCTGGTACAACTACGTCAAGGGCCACAACCCCTACAACTATTTCGGCCTCTACGATGTCGGACGGTTCGACACCTTCTGGCTCGACAAGTAGCCGATACCGGACGGTCCGCAGTGGCCGTACCGGAACGATGCAAGCCCGCGCCTACCCGGCGCGGGCTTCTTTCGTGAAGGCGGGACCGGCGCGGAGATGCCGCATCTGGTGATCTTCCTCGGGCTCTGCCTGCTCGGCCTCCTCGTGGGCTGCATCCTTGTTTAGCCCGCATTTCTCACCGGGGTCACGGCCTGCGTCGCGTCCAGGCGCCCGCTCCGCTAGGAGTGGGCCGAAAAGCGTAGCGGCGCCTACGGTTGAGGTCCGCGACGACGCGGAGGGGGCGCCTGGGCGCGACCCGGAGGGCGGCGCTGTCGGCCCGACAGCGCCGCGCAGGCCATGACCACGGTGAGAAATGCGGGCTGAGGCGGCCGGACTTCTCGCCGCGGCGCTCTTCGCCGCGGCCTGCCAGCCCCTGCCTCAGGTCATGGAGCGCGACAAGGCGAGCGCCCTTCTGGCGCTTCCGGAAAGCGTCGGCGTCAGGGTCGGACCTGTCCACGGGGCAACGCCCGAACTCGAGGACCGGTTGCGGCGGGACCTTGAGGAGGCGCTGCACCGCCGCGGCCTGCCGGCCAGCCGGCGCGCCGGCAATCGGCTCAGCTACCGGGTGACCGGCCGCGTCGAGCCGGCGGCAATGGCGGACGGGGCCGCTCCGTCCGGCCTGGTCTGGGAGCTTCGCGACTGGGACGGCAGGCTGGCCGCGCGTTTCGAGCAGGAGGTCGGGGGCGGCGGGCCGGAGGCGCTGGCCGTGCTTCTCGAAGAGCTGGCGGACGAGGTCGCCGGGCGGCTTCGCGCCGAAAGCCCGGGCGAGGGCGATCCGGTCCGGCTGAAAATCTCCATTGCGCCGATTTCCGGCGCCGCGCCCGAAGCGACGGAGCCGCTGCTGCGCGCGCTCGAAGCGGCGCTTGCAAGCGGGGGGCTGGATGTCGTGCCGCCGGCCGCGCCGAGCCACCTGCATGTCTTCGGCAGCGTGGAGGCCGGCCCTGCCCATGCGGGCCTGCGGGAGCTGCGGCTCGGCTGGTCCGTCGTCTGGTCGGACGGGAACGAGGTCGGCAGGGTGGATCAGGCCAATGCCGTGCCGGCCGAATGGCTGGAGGGCGCATGGACATCGCTTGCCGATGCGGCTGCCGAGGGCGCGGCCTCGGGCATTGCGGACCTTGTGTTCAAGGCGCGGATGGAGCTCCGGCCGACGGGTGGAGCAGCGGGGCGTAGCCGGCCCTGAGCGCCCTGAGCGTGGCGGGCGGCGTCAGCGCCTCGGCCGCGCCGGAGGGGCGCTCGATCGCGGCGTCATATCCGCCGGGCGTGTAGCGCAGCAGCAGCGGCCCCCTCACCAGCCAGGCAGATCCGTCCCGGCTCACGAACGCGCCGTCGGGGAGGTCCGCGAACGCGCATGTGTGGGTGCGCCGGCGGCGTCCGTCGAGGCGTTCGGCGTGCAGCGCGCGGTCCATCTCTCCGGCCCGCGGGTTGCCGTCCCAGCAGGCGGCATAGGCCTTCGCAGCCTCGCGCCGGCATTCGAAGCAGGGCCGATGCCCGGCGGCGAGGGCCACCGCCTCGTCGAGAAAGAAGAGCTCCGTATAGCGCCCCGGGGCCATGACCTGCCGCGTCCTGCCGCGAAAATCGGTGACGCAACAGATCCAGGCCTTGTGCGTCCAGCGCCGCCGGCCGAGCCGCCGGCGCCCGTCATGCAGGATGCCGCGATTGCCCATCATCGTCCCGCGCTCCGGCGCGGCGACGATGTCGCCGAAAGGCGTCACGCGATTTTGCAGCGGCATCCGGGGTCCTTCCTGCGCGGTTTCGGCGGGGACGGGTACAATACCAGCGGCGCCGACGCCAGACGCACGGGAAGACTGCGGCCCACATCGTCAGCCCGGCCCCCGAGACCTACCGCATGCACACATCTCGTTTTGCCTTGTATCCGGTGCACTTGCCGGCCGGGCTGCGTCCCGCCTGCCTCCGCGAAGGCGGGGGTCGCCCTTGCACCCCATTCGTCACCCCGGCCCCCGAGCCGGGGTCCACCCATGGCTCTCGATGCCGCTGCAACCGGTGGAGAGCAAGCTCAACCGCTGAAACTGCCGCCAGGACCGAGGCTGGGCCCCGGCTCGGGGGCCGGGGCGACGGTTGGGGGCGTGCGTTGCGAAGCCGCCAAAGCAGATGTGTGATACCCGCGGTCGTTGACAGGAACCCATGACGGCTTCGACGCCCGTCACCTTGCAGGTGTATTCGACAGGCTTCAGGACAGGCTCTTCCGTCATGCCCGGACTTGTTCCGGGCATCCCCTTCCACCGCTTCCGCTGCACGGCCGCATGGATGCCCGGAACAAGTCCGGGCATGACGAGAAGAGGGTCAGTGGGCGCCGATCCGGGCTTCGCTTCCATCGGCATTCCGTGAAAAATAACCGGTAGTTTCATTTTTTGTTCACGAAGGGGCTTGACTTTCGCCCATATGGTGTAGAATGAAAGTAGAGAGAGGGGCGGCTTCCGGGGCCGCCTTTCGGCGTTTCTGCAGAAAGCGACCGGCTGGGGCCCGCGAAAAAGACCCCGGCGGGAACGGACGGGCGAGGTGCGTCCGGCGTCTCGCGCGCGCAATCAGCCGCGCGAACCGCGCCGGCGCCGACACCCGCCCGCGCCCGCCCGCGATACGCGCGAAACAGGGTCGCTCCGGTGCCGGACCGGACTGCCTGCAACCATAACCGTCGCCCCGGCCCCCGAGCCGGGGCCCA
>JAJEAZ010000470.1 GCA_022824105.1 Alphaproteobacteria bacterium | reverse complement strand
TGGCTTCTGCTTGGCGCATTCGCCGGGCTGTCGCTCTGGGCGAAATACTCCTCCGGCCTCGTCCTGGCGGCGGCGGGCGCATGGATGCTGGCGGATGCGCAGGCGCGCGCGCAGCTTGTCCGCATCGGACCGTGGGCGGCGTTGGCGGTCTTCGCCCTCGTTGCCGCGCCGCAGGCGGCGTTCCTGGTCGAGACGGATTTCCTGCCGTTCGACTATGCGCTGGCGCGGGCCGGTTCCGGCAGGGCAGGGGGCCCGTTCTCCTTCCTGCTCGTCCAGATTGCGGACCATGCCGTCTTCCTGCTGATGGCGCTGGCGGCGGGGCTGTTCGGCAGGGGGGCGTTTCGGTCGAGTCCGGAAGAGGCGCGCGCGCGCCGGTTCCTCATTGTCATGGGCCTGCTGCCCGCGCTGCTGGCTGCGCTCATGGCCGCCGTGACCGGGATGGGCCTGAAGGACATGTGGGGCATGCCGATGTTCAACCTTTCCGGCCTGCTGCTGCTGGCGCTGCTGCCGGGCCGTTTCGAAGGGCGAAGGCTCCCCCGGATTGCGGCGATGGCTGCATGCCTGCTCATCCTGGTGCCGGCGGCCTATGCCGCTTCGGTGGTCCTCCGCGCCGAGCGGTCGGACAAGCCCTCGCGGGTCGTCTGGCCGCAGGAGGAGATCGCTGCCCGGCTGCTGCGCGCATACGAGAATGAGACCGGCGCCATGCCGCGCATCGTCGCCGGGCCGGTCTGGGAGGCCGGTCTGGTCGCGCTGGCGGCGCCGGGCGGGCCTTCGGTGTCCATCGATGCCGACGAACGAAAAGCGCCATGGGTCTCCGCGGAAGACATTGGGCGCAACGGCGCGCTGGTCGTGTGGCGGACGGACTCGGAGCCCGCGCCGGGCCTGGTTGCGTTGGCTGCCGGGCGGACGACAACGGAGGAGACCTTCCGGTGGAGCGGCTCCGCTACGGCCCGGCCGATCCGGATCACGTGGACGGCAGTCCCGCCCCGGGTTCCCTGAAGACGAAGAAGCGGTTCAGCAGATAGGTCAGGACCGCCGCCGCGCCCGTGAACAGCAGGAAGCCGATCCGGTAGTCCAGTCCTGCGATGTCCGCCCAGAGCGCCATCGCGCCGCCATGCAGGGAGACGATTGCCGCGTAGCAAGCGAGGAAGCGCGCGCCGGCCCGGCGGTGGGGGGCGCGGCTCCTCAGCACGAATGTGCGGTTGCCGGCATAGGAAACCGCAATGCCGCAGACGGCCGCGAGCGCGTTGGCGATGGCTGCCGAGCCCATCCCCGCGCCCTCGACCAGGCCCGCAAGCACGCCGTAATGGACGGCGGTGGCGAACAGCCCGTTCAGGATGAAACGAACGACTCGGCCCGCTTCCTCACCCATCGCGCGAACTGTCGAGCCCGGTCGCTTCCGTCTCCAGAATGAGCGACGCCGCGGCCGCGTCGAGGTCCGCCGGCGAGCGGTAGCCGAGCGCGTTCATGATGAGCGCGACGAGGCTCAGGATCGCGGTCTGCAGGAAGACCAGCACCAGGAAGCCGGTCACGAAGGTGAGCCACCCAGGCGGCGTCTGGCCGGAGAGCTTCAGGATGACGCCGGCCAGAAAGACAAGAACGCCGGATATCGCCGCCCCGGCGCAAACGGCGCCCATTCTTGTCAACACGGCGTCGTCGAACACGGCGACCGCGCGAATGCCGTGAAGCGCCAGGTCGTAGAAATTCATCCGCGAGCGCCCGTCATAGCGGGCGCCCCGGTCGCAGGAGATTTCGACGCGCCTCAGCCTGGACTTGATGACGGCCGCCGCGAGGTGGATCCGGGTCTCCTGCATGGCCGTCAGCCGCAGCAGCGCCCGCCGGTCGAGAGCGCAGAAATTGCCGAACCGGATCTCCCGGCCCGTCAACAGACGGAAGAAGCGCCGGTAAAGCCGGTAGAAAAGCCGGAAGGGCAGGGACTCCGTCCGTCGCCCCCGCCGTGCGACGACCGCGTTGCAATCCGCTCCGATGGCGGCGACCAGTTGCGGCACGTTTTCCGGCCGGTCTTCGCCGTCGCTGTCCATGACGATCGCGCCGGCATAGCGCGGCTCCGAAGCGGCCACGGCGAGGCCGACCCAGATCGCCGTCTGGTGTCCGCTGTTGCGCTTCAGGCGGACGATCCGGCCGGCGAGCCCGGCGTCGCGGATGGCGTCCACTGCCGGCGGCGCCCCGATGGTTCCGTCGTCCACCGCGAGGACCTCCAGCGACACGCCGGCGTCGAGGCGCGCGAGGTCCCGGCACAGCGAGGCAAAGGAATCGCCGTCTTCGTAGACCGGGGTAACGACGGCCCAGACCGTTTCACGGCCTTGCGACATCGATCCGGTGTTCCGGGATGGTGCGCAGCAGTTCGCGGAACCAGTCGATCGTGGCGCCGAGGCCGTCCGCGAGCCCGGTGGCGGGCGTCCAGCCGAGCAGGTCGGCCGCGCGCGATATATCGGGGCGGCGCCTCGACGGGTCGTCCGTTTCCAGGGGCACGAGCACGGTCTCCGACCCGCTCCCGGAAAGACTCACGACCGCCTCGGCGAGCGCCGCGATCGTCGTCTCGTCAGGGTTGCCGAGATTGACGGGGCCGGGCGGCGCATCGTCCAGCGCCATGTAGGCCAGCAGCCCGTCCACGAGGTCGTCCACATAGCAGAAGGACCGGGTCTGGCTGCCGTCGCCGGCCAGCGTCAACGGGCGCCCGAGCAGCGCCTGCACGATGAAGTTCGACACCACGCGCCCGTCCGAGGGGTGCATGCGCGGGCCGTAGGTGTTGAAGATGCGCACGACCCTGATATCGACGCCGTGCTGGCGGTGATAGTCGAAAAACAGCGTCTCGGCGCAGCGCTTGCCTTCATCGTAGCAGGCGCGGGGGCCGACCGGGTTCACATTGCCCCAGTCGTCCTCCTTCTGCGGGTGGGACAGGGGATCGCCATACACCTCGCTCGTCGAGGCCTGCAGGATGCGCGCGCCGCAGCGCCGCGCAAGGTCCAGCATGTTGATGGCCCCGTGCACCGACGTCTTCACGGTCTGCACGGGATCGTGCTTGTAATGCACCGGGCTTGCCGGGCAGGCGAGGTTGAAAATCCGGTCCACCTCGAGGCGCAGCGGCTCCGTCACATCATGGCGGATGAACTCGAAATTCGGCTCGCCCAGCAGATGGCCGATATTCGCCTTGGCGCCCGTGAACAGATTGTCGAGGCAGATGACGTCGGAGCCATCGGCCATCAGGCGTTCGCAGAGATGCGAGCCGATGAAGCCCGCTCCCCCGGTCACGAGCACACGGTCGGTGTAGTGCTTCATCTGGGCGCCGCCATCCGCCGCATAGGCCCTCCGGTCCGGCGCCATGCCGGCTTGTCGTCAGTGCGTGTCGAGGGCCTATTGTAGCGCGCGGAAGCCGGGCAGCTATGCGGCTATGCGTCGGGCAGGACGTTGCCGTCAGCGCGCCAGCGAGGCGCCAGACTGCGGCGCAGCTTGCCGAGCGCGCGGGCCTCCAGCTGGCGGACCCGCTCCTTGCTGACGCCGAGTTCCTGTCCGAGCGATTCCAGGGTGCGCGCATCGTCTTCCAGCAGCCGCTCGCGAATGATCTTCGCCTCGCGCTCCGGCAGTTCGGCCAGCGCCTCGCGGATCCAGCGCGCCCGCTCGTCGCCGTCGAGATGCTCCATGGCGTTGTCTTCGGGGGACGGGCGCTGGTCCGCCAGAAACTGCACCCAGGTCTCGTCGCCGTCTTCGCCGACCGGCGCGTCCAGCGAGCGGTCGGCGCCGGTAAGCCGGCCCTCCATGCTTTCCACGTCGCTCGTTGCGACCTTGAGCTCCGCGGCAATGCGCGCCCGCCCCCGGTCGTCCAGCGGCTTGCCGGTGCGGCCCTCGATGCGCGCGCGCAGCCGGCGCAGGTTGAAGAACAGCGACTTCTGGGATGAGGTCGAGCCCGTGCGGACGATGGACCAGTTGCGCAGGACATAATCCTGCATCGCCGAGCGTATCCACCAGGAGGCGTAGGTCGAGAAACGGACCTCCCGCTCGGGCTCGAAACGGGCGGCCGCCTGCATCAGGCCGACCGCGCCTTCCTGCATCAGGTCGGCCATGGGCAGGCCATAGTTCCGGTATTTCGCGGCCGTGGCGGCGACGAGGCGCGTATAGGCGTTGACCAGCTCGTGAAGAGCGGCCTCGTCCTGCTCGTCGCGCCAGCGCAACGCCAGTTCCTGTTCGCGTTCGCGAGTGAGCAGCGGCGTGCTCATCGCATGGCGGACGAAGTTCAACGCCCCCCTGCTATTGGCCGACCGGTCCAGATAGCTCATCTCGTTCCTTCCCGCGCCGCGTCCCGATTGCCGGGCGGGCGCACACATTGAGACGTGGGCAGTCGCGCGCGGTTATTCAACCGGTTTCGCGATACCGTCCTCCCAAAAAGCCGAGAGGCGGTCTGCCCGTCCGGGAGCAGACCGCCTCACGATGCGATATCTTGTCGCTGTTCGCTCAGGCAGCCTGCAACACCGTTTCCACTCGTTTGACGGCTTTGTCCTCGTCGATTTTCTCCACCACCGCGAGTTCCCGGCTCAACCGTTCGAGAGCGGCCTGGTAAATCTGGCGCTCGCTGTAGGACTGGTCCGGCTGGTCGGCGTTGCGGTGCAGGTCCCGCACGACCTCGGCGATGAGATTGGGATCGCCGGAGTTGATCTTCGCCTCATATTCCTGGGCGCGCCGGCTCCACATCGTTCGCTTGATCCGGACCTTCCCCTTGAGGGTGCGCAGTGCGTTCTGCATCTCCTTTTTCGTGGAAAGCGTTCGCAAGCCTGCCGTCTGCACCTTGGCGGTCGGGATGCGGAGCAGCATCTTTTCCTTTTCGAATTCGATGACCAGCATCTCCAGGTCGTAACCGGAAATCGTCTGTTCCTCGACCGCCAGAACCTTCCCGACGCCGTGCGCCGGATAGACCACGTGGTTGCCAGCCCTGAAATTTCCTCGCTTCGTCATCCTGTTGTTTCGGTCCCCAAGTTCCGTAACGATGCGCCAACCGATAAGGCAAAACGCCCAGCCGATTCAGCGAGCGGGGCGCGCCAGCGACTTTGCTGCGGTTGGCGGGGCTTCCTCCAAGCCCGACAGGAACTCTACCACAAAATCAACCGGATGGCGACTCTCTGGACCCACTGGAGCCGGAATCTCCATGTGCGGAGGCATGGGGCCGACAGTGCGGGCCTGCGCCTGGCGGATGCGCCCTATGCCCTCGCGTTTCCGGTGTCGGGGCGCCTCCTGCTGCGCGTCAACCGCCCGGATTGGGGCTGAAATGGGCTTCCAGCTTGCCCTCTACGCCTTCCCAGCTTTCCGCGTCGGGCGGAGCGTCCTTGCGGTAGGTGATATTCGGCCAGCTCTCGGAGTAGCGCCGGTTGAACTCGACCCACTCTTCCATGCCGGGGTCGGTGTCCGGCTTGATCGCCTCGACCGGGCATTCCGGCTCGCATACGCCGCAGTCGATGCATTCGTC
>JAJEAZ010000647.1 GCA_022824105.1 Alphaproteobacteria bacterium | reverse complement strand
GAACCGCCGGCGGATCGGGATCAGCAGGCCCCAGAGCGAGACATGGTCCGGCACGGTCGGCCAGCCGACGGCGCCGAGAAAGATCGCGTCGAACGCCGCCAGGCGGTCGAGGCCGTCCTCCGGCATCAGGCGCCCGGTCTCAGCGTAGCGCTCGCAGGACCAGTCGAAGGTCTCGAACTCGAAATCGACGCCGAAGCGCTGTCCCGCAGCCTCCAGAACCCTGACGCCTTCAGGCACGACTTCCTTGCCGATGCCGTCTCCCGGTATGGATGCGATGCGGTAACGAGACATGATGCAGACTTTCCTGATGGCGCTTGGCGGGTATCCGGACGGCCCGCCGCATTGTCAACCCGTCCGGGCGGGGCTAAGAGGCGCCCCCATGAACGACAGCCCTGCCGAACGAGCACTTGCCGCCTTCCGGCAAGAGATCGACCGCTGCGACCTCGCGATTCTGGAGAGCCTGCGCGAGCGTGCGCGGGTGGTCGGGCTTGTCGGCATGGACAAGCGCGCCCGCGGCCTGGCCGATGTCTATCGCCCCGGACGCGAGGCCGCGCTGATGCGCCGGCTGGCCGCCGCCGACAGCACGCCCTTTCCGACGGCGTCCCTGCTGAGTGTCTGGCGGGAGGTGATCGGGGCCAGTTTCACGATAGAGGGCCACCCGCTGAATGTTGTGAGCGGCAGCGCAAACGCCTGGGAGCGCGCCCGGAACCATTTCCGCGCGGCCCGCCATTCCCGCGCTTCGGGCGCTTGCGCCGTCGTCCACGCCGTCGCGTCCGGCGAGGCCACGGTCGGCGTGGCGTCTCTCGACGATGACGAACCCTGGTGGCCGTTGCTGGCCGAGCTCGATCCCCCCCTCCACATTGTCGCCCGCCTGCCCTTCGCGCCCGGCCTCTACCCGGTGGGCGCGCCCGGCGCGCTCGTGATTGCGCGCAATCCGCCGGACCCGAGCGGCGACGACCTTGCCGTCGCCATCGCCGCCGAAGCCGCAGGCGAGGTCCTGACGGCCCGGGGCGACCGATTCCTGGTTGCCGTTGAAGACGCCAGGGCCGATATGATCCCCGTCGGCGGCTATGCCGTTCCGATCGTTCTCAAGGAGACCGCAGGATGACCGTGCCTGCCCCGCGCGCCGGCGTGCTGGAGATAGCGCCCTATGTCGGCGGCGAAAGCGACATCGAGGGCGTCGAGAATATCGCCAAGCTGTCGTCGAACGAAAACGCGCTCGGCCCCTCGCCACGCGCGGTGGAGGCATTCTCCCGCCTCGCATCCACGCTGCATCTCTACCCCGACGGCGCGGCCGACGAACTGCGCGCTGCCATCGGCGAGGTTCACGGCCTCGACCCCGAACGCATCGTCTGCGGCTCCGGTTCGGATGAACTCCTGTCCCTGCTGGCCCATGCCTATGCGGGACCGGGCGACGAGGTGATCTACCCGGAGCACGGCTTCGCCATGTATCCGATCGCCACGCGCGCGGCAGGCGCCCATCCGGTCGTCGCGCCCGAAAGCGATTTCACCACCGATGTCGATGCGATCCTGGCGGCGGTGACGACGCGCACGAAGCTGGTCTTCGTCGCCAACCCGAACAACCCGACCGGAACCTATATCTCCGGCGACGAACTCGTCCGGCTGCGCGAGGGGTTGCCGGAGAGCGTGTTGCTAGTGGTGGACGCGGCCTACGCCGAATATGTCGGCCGCAACGACTATGCGGACGGGCGCGAGCTGGTCGAGGCGGGCGGCAATACGGTCATGACGCGCACCTTCTCCAAGATCTACGGGCTGGCGGCGCTTCGCCTCGGCTGGGCCTACTGCCCGCCCAATGTCGTGGACGTGCTGCAACGGGTGCGCGGGCCGTTCAACGTCAATGCCGCAGCCCAGGCCGCGGGCGTGGCGGCGATACGGGACGCCGGATATGTCGACTTCTCGCGCGCCCATAACGACAAGTGGCTTCCCTGGCTGACGGACGAGGTTCGGGGGCTGGGCTTCGAGGTGCTGCCGAGCGTCGGCAATTTCATACTGATCCGCTTCCCGGACGTGGAAGCGGCGCTGGCCGCCCTGCAGAGCCATGGGGTGATCCCGCGCCGTGTCGCCGGCTACGGCTTCCCGGACGGCCTGCGGATAACGGTGGGGCGGGAAGAGGACAACCGCGCCGTCGTCGCCGCCCTCAGGACGCTCGTTTCGTGACCGAGCCGATGTTCGAACGGGTTGCGCTGATCGGGATCGGCCTGATCGGCTCGTCGCTGGCCCGGGTGATGCAGCGGGACAGCCTCGCCGGCAGCATCGTCGCCTGCGCCCGGCGCGCGGAAACGCTGGCCGCCGTCGAGAGGCTCGGGATCGCCGACGAAACGACCCACGATCCCGCGGACGCCGCCGGCGGGGCCGATCTCGTGGTCGTCTGCACGCCTATCGGCGCCTATGCGGCCATCGGCGAGGCCATCGCGCCCCGGCTCCGGAGCGGAGCGATTGTCAGCGACGTCGGCTCGGTAAAACAGACGGTGGTCCGCGATCTCGGCCCTCACATCCCGGAGGAGGTGCATTTCGTACCGGCGCATCCCGTGGCGGGCACCGAACATTCCGGGCCCGAAGCCGGGTTTGCGGAACTCTTCGAGGGCCGCTGGTGCATTCTCACGCCGCCGCCCGGCACCGCCCCGGAAGCCGTCGACAAGGTGGGCGAGTTGTGGACAAGGGCCGGCATGATGCTGGAAACCATGACCCCGGCTCACCACGACCACGTGCTTGCGATCACCTCCCACCTTCCCCATCTGGTCGCCTTCTCGATCGTGGGGACCGCCACCGACCTGGAACAGGACCTTCGCCAGGAAGTCATCAAGTTCGCGGCCAGCGGCTTCCGGGACTTCACCCGTATCGCGGCCAGCGACCCGGTCATGTGGCGCGACATTTTCCTCAACAACCGCCATGCGCTGCTGGATGTCTGCGGCCGGCTGCTGGAGGACATTTCCCGCCTTCAGCGGGCCATTCGCTGGGGCGAGGGCGAGGAGATCGAGCGCCTGATCGTGGCCTCCCGTGAAATCAGGCGCAAGCTGATCGACGCCAAGCAGGCATGACGGCAATCGCCGAGCCCGCACTCCGGGGCGAACTCATCACCCTCCGCCGGCTGGACGCGCGCGATGCCTTGCCGGATCACGCGCGTGATACCAGCGGTCGAGGTTTGAGCCTCATTGAGGGGATTCCCAAGGAGAACGCCTTCTGATACCAGCGGTCGTTGACCGGAACCCATGCCGCCAGCCGTCCGAAGCCTCCTCCCCCGCTTGCGGGCTACTGGATTCACACATCGTGCTTGAGTTGGTATCCGCGTTGTATGGCACGGAACTGGTAGAGGCCATGGAGCATGACGACGGGTCCGGGTTTTCCATAGTATCCGGTCCATCCTCCGAGGCGTGCGCAGACCCAT
>JAJEAZ010000681.1 GCA_022824105.1 Alphaproteobacteria bacterium | reverse complement strand
AGCCCCTGCAGGATGCGGAAGAAGACCAGCTGCTCCAGGCTCTCGGCAAGCCCGCAGCCGGCGGAGACCAGGGTGAAGACCGCGATGCCCCAGACCATGACATTGCGCCGCCCGACCTTCTCTGCGAGCCAGCCGGTGGCCGGCGTCATCACGGCCGTGGCGATGATGTTGAAGGTGACGACCCAGGCGATCTCGTCCTGCGTCGCGCCGAAGGTCCCCTGCATCTTGGGCAGGGCGACATTGGCGATCGTCACCGTCATCGCGTAGAGCGTGGTGGCGAGCGTGACCGTTATCAGCGTCAGCCAGCGCTGCAGCTCGGTGTATTCGGGCTGCGCGGCGGCGGGCGCGGCGGGGGCGGAACTATCGGACATGGGCGCGGGCGGCTTATACGCCTCGCGCCCGGCGCGCGCTATGGCGGGCGCGCTACCCGCCGCCGTCTGTCTGCGGGAATTTCTCCGTCAGGAAGCGCTCGATCCGATCGAGTGTCGCGTCAAGCTCCTTGCCGCCCACGCTCTCCCAGTCCGATCCGGCCAGAGCTAGAGCATCGATAATCTCTCGTTCGTCCAAATCTGGAAAGAACTCCACAAACTCCTTCGGGCCAACACCGATATGCAGCCTGCCGCCGTTGTCGCCGAAGTCCGGCCGTGCGTACATCAGGAACCGGGTGCGGTTGGCCGGTGGCGCGATTCTCACGGACACCGGTTGCGGCTGGACCGCAAGACCGGCCTTCTTCGCCATCGCTACGAAGCGGTCGAACTGTTCGCCCACGCCCGCATCGACAGCGCGGCGGCGGATCGCCTCGACAGTGAGCTTGCGGCGCGGCGGCGGCGGCTCGGCCGGCTCGTCGACCACCTCGCGAACCAGCAGTTGCGGGCCGCCGTCAAGTTCAAACACCTCGAAGCTGACGACGCCGACCGGGACGCCGAAGCGGCCGAGAAATTCGCTCACGCGCTCCAATCCGGGGTGGATGCCGGCACCAACAAGCATCACGGCGATCTCGCGTTCCTCCGCTTCGCCGTCCAGTTGCTGCTTCAGGCGCGCCGACAACGTTTTCGCGTCGCCCAAAGCGTCGAGCCCGTATTCGAGCTTAGCGTATAGTTCGTCGGCACTGAGGCGGACTATAGACGAGGCGTAGTAGAGCGCCTGCGCCAACGCGTTGGAGTAAAGCATCCCGGGCTTGATCTCGATCACGACGCAGCGATCCTGCGAATCGATACCCAGCAAGTCGAGCCGCCCATCGTCGATAGACACTTGGCGGCCGACAAGCGTCAGCCCCTCTGCGATTAGCGTCGCGTCCTTCGCGATCCAGTCTTCTAGTTGTTTCTCCAGTCCAAGATGGGAGCGTCTGAGGCTCCTCGGTTCCAGTTGCTGCGAGGCATCCCCGGCAGGCTGCCGGTCTATGCTCCAGGCCGCCAGTTTTGTCATGCCGCCTTCCTCATTCCTGTCGAACGCCAATACCGCCGTCCGGATTCCCCGGATGGCGGCGCCGTGTCGAGCCTGTAGTTCCGGCATTCATCGCCCCGCGCCGGCGGCTTATACGCCTTGCGCCCGGCGCGCGCTATGCTGGCGGGAGGGAGGAGCCTGCATGACCCCGGACTACGAGATCTACGGCCTGCGCTACGGGCGGGAGGATTTCCGCCCGGAGAGCGAGATGTATCTGGACGGCGACCCGGCGAAGCAGGCGCCCGGCCTCGATTTCTATTTCTGGGTCATACGCGGCGGCGGGCGGGTCTGGGTGGTCGACTGCGGCTATGCGGTGCGCGTCGGCGACCGGCTCGGCCACGACACGCTCTACGATCCGGCCGACGGCCTGCGCCGGCTCGGCATCGACCCCGCGACCGTCTCGACCCACTGCCATTACGACCATGTCGGCAATCTCGAAGCCTTCCCGCAGGCGGTGTTCCATATCCAGGACCGCGAGATGCAGACCGTGACCGGCCGGGACGTGACCCATCCGGCGCTCAAGATGTACGGCAAGCGCAACACGCTCACCCTGGTCGGGCTGAACTATGACGGGCGCTGCCGGTTTTACGACGGCGACGGCGCGCTCGCGCCCGGCCTCTCGCAGATCCTGATCGGCGGCCATTCGCGCGGCCAGATCGCGCTTGAGGTGGCGACCCGGC
This sequence comes from Alphaproteobacteria bacterium, assembly GCA_022824105.1. Lineage (GTDB taxonomy): Bacteria > Pseudomonadota > Alphaproteobacteria > Bin95 > Bin95 > Bin95. Next base: position 6,415 of record JAJEAZ010000681.1, on the reverse strand, counting down.
GGGGACCCGTGATCGTCGCCTCCGACGCCGTGCATCTCTATGAGGAGATGGAGCAGGTGCGGCCCTTCCGCGTCTTCTACGACCTGCGCGAAATGCTGGAGGGCTACCGGACGCTGGGCGCGCGCATGCTCTCCCGCGACCACCTGATCCCCGGCCACGACCCGGAGCTTGCGCGGCGCTTCCCGGCGGCCGGGCCGGAGTTCGAGGGCGAGATCCTGCGGTTCGACCTGGAGCCCGCGCGGGGATGATCGTCGAGCGCCGCGAAAGCTGGGAGGCGGTGCGCGCGGCGTTCCGCTGGCAGGTGCCGGCCCGCTACAACATCGCGGAGCACGCCTGCGAGCGGCATGTCGGGAGCGACCGCCCGGCGATGATCTGCCCGGACCCTGCGGGCGGCGAGCCCCGCCTCTGGTCGTTCCGGGAGCTCTCGCGGCTCTCCAGCCGGCTGGCCAACGCGCTCGCCGCCGCGGGCGTCGGGCGCGGCGACCGGGTGGCGGTGCTGCTGGGGCAGGGCGTCGAGACCGGGCTTGCCCATCTCGCCGCCTACAAGCTCGGCGCGGTGGCGCTGCCGCTCTTCACGCTCTTTGGCGAGGAAGCGCTGGCCTACAGGCTCGGCCATTCCGGCGCGAAGGCGCTCATCACCGACGCGGAAGGCCGCGGGAAGGTTGCCGCGCTCGACCTGCCGGCGCTCTCGACCGTGATCGCGGAGGACTTCTGGGACGTGGTCGAGCGGGCCTCCGACCGCTTCGAGACGGTCGATACGGGGCCCGACGACCCGGCCCTGCTCATCTACACCTCCGGCACCACCGGCCCGCCCAAGGGCGCGCTGCACGGCCACCGGGTGCTGCCGGGGCACCTGCCGGGCGTGGCGCTGCCGCAAGAGTTCTTCCCGCAGCCGGGGGACCTGTTCTGGACGCCGGCGGACTGGGCCTGGGCCGGCGGGCTGCTGGATGTGCTGCTGCCGGCCTGGGCGGCCGGCGTGCCGGTGCTGGCCTCGCGCGCGGGCAAGTTCGACCCGGAGGAGGCGTTCGCTCTGATTGCGCGCTACGAGGTCCGCAATGCGTTCCTGCCGCCGACGGCGCTCAAGATGATGCGCCAGGCGTCGGAGGCCGCGCAGCGCACGCCCGGGCTGGCCATGCGCAGCATCGGCAGCGGCGGCGAGAGCCTGGGCGAGGAGCTGCTCGGCTGGGGGCGCGAGGTGTTCGGCCTCACCATCAACGAGTTCTACGGGCAGACGGAATGCAATCTCGTGGTCGGCAATTGCGCGAGCCTGTTCCCGGTCCGGCCGGGCTGGCTCGGGCGCGCGATACCGGGCCATGAGGTCGCGGTGCTGGACGGCGCCGGCGAGCCGCTGCCGCCCGGCGAGTCGGGCGAGATCGCCGTCCGCCGGCCGGACCCCGTCATGTTCCTCGGCTACTGGCGGGACGAGGAGGCGACGGCGGCCAAGTTCAACGGCGACTGGCTGCTGACCGGCGACCTCGGCGTCATGGACGAGGACGGCGCGTTGCGCTTCGTCGGGCGTGAGGACGATGTGATCTCCTCGGCCGGCTACCGCATCGGCCCCGGCGAGATCGAGGAGTGCCTGATGGGCCATCCGGCGGTCGCCATGGCCGCGGCCGTCGGCGCGCCGGACCCGGTGCGCGGCGACATCGTGAAGGCGTTCGTGGTGCTCCGCGGGGGCGAGGCGCCGACGGAAGCGCTGGAAGCCGCGCTCCGCGCCCATGTCCGCAACCGCCTCTCCGCGCACGAATATCCCCGCGCGGTCGAGTTCGTACGCGAGCTGCCGATGACCGCCACCGGCAAGATCCGCCGCCGCGACCTGCGCCAGCGGGAGCGCGAGAAGGCGGGCCTCGCGTGAGCGCGGTCATCCGCCATTCGGCCGGCGCCTAGCGGGCCTGCCCGATGAACACGACGGCCCTCATCGTCACCGTCTGCTTCGCCCAGTTCATAGGGCAGATGGGCTCCACCACGTTCAACGGCCTGCTCCCGGTTCTCAGGGACGAGTGGGGGATGAGCAACACCCAGGGCGGTCTGATGTCGGGCATCATCTTCGGCGTCTATGCGCTCTCGGTGCTGGTGCTGGTGACGGCGACCGACCGCTACCAGGCCCGCCGGATCTACATGATCGGCGTCCTGGCCAGCACGGTCAGCCATCTGGGCATGGCCTATGTGGCCCACGATTTCGTCACGGGCATGATTTTCCGCGCGATTGCCGGTTTCGGCTGGGCCGGGACCTACATGGTCGGGCTCCGGGTCCTGAGCGATGAGCTGGAAGGGCGGGTCCGGTCGCGCGGCGTCGCCTTTCACGCCGCCGCGATGGGCACGGGCGGCTCGCTCTCCTTCTTCCTTGCGGGCGAGATCGACCGGTGGCTCGGCTGGGAGGCGGCCTTCCTTGTCAGCGCCGCCGGCACGGCAGGCGCCTTCCTGGTCGCGCTGCTGCTCTTCCCGCGCCGCGAGCCGACGCCCTCCGGCACCAATCCGCTCGCCGATTTCGGGCATGTGTTCCGCAACCGCTCCGCCATGGCCTATATCGCCTGCTACGGCGTGCATACCTGGGAGATGTTCGCGGTGCGCTCCTGGGCGGTCGCGTTCCTGACCTTCGCGGCGATGCGCGCCGGCTACGGGCCCGAATACTGGTTTGCGCCAACCGTAGTCGCCATGCTGATGGAGCTTCTCGGGACCGCGAGCAGCATCGCCGGCAACGAGCTCGCGATCCGCCTCGGGCGCCAGCGCTGGGTATTGCTTGCGATGAGCGTGTGCATGGTGCTCGCCTGCGCCACGGGCTTCATCTCCGGTTGGGGCTACTGGGCGGCGGCGGCGCTCTGCATCCTTTACAATATGGCGATCTACGCGGATTCGGCGTCGCTCACGGCCGGCACGGTCGGCGCCTCGGAGCCCGAACGGCGCGGCGCCACCCTCGCCGTCCACTCGCTCTGCGGCTACGGAATGGGCTTCGTCGGGGCGGTGGTGCTGGGCGGCATCCTCGACCTCATGGGCGGCGAGAGCGTGCTGGCCTGGGGCGTGGCTTTCGCGCATATAGCGCTGGTGATGGCGCTCGGGCCGCTGGCGCTGTTCTTCCTGAAGCCGGCGGACCTTGCGGGCGACCGGGCGATCCGTCCCGGACCGGGAAGGACATGACGGCCATGCACAAAGACGAGGCGCTTGCCGCGAACGAGGCCTTCTACCGCGCCTTCGACGACGGCGACCGCGAGGCGATGCGCCGGCTCTGGGCCGAACGCGCGCCCGTTGTCTGCGTCCATCCGGGCGGCGCGGCGATCATCGGGCGCGAAGCCGTGCTCGCAAGCTGGGACGCGATCCTGGGCGCGCCGACGCGCCCGGCCATCGTCTGCCTCTCGCCGAACGCGCTGTGCTATGACGGTTTCGCTCTGGTAAGCTGCGTGGAGCGGCTGTCCGGCGGCGTTCTGGTCGCAACCAACGGGTTCGTGCTGGAAGACGGCGTCTGGCGGATGGCGCTCCACCAGGCCGGCCCCGCCCCCGGAGGCCGCTGACACGGCCGCCCCGTTTCCGCGTGGAGGAGAACGCGCACCATGCCGACCGCCCATGTCAACGGCACCGATATATTCTACTCCCTCGAGGGCCCGCAAACCCGCCCGGTGGTGACGCTGTCGCACTCGCTGATGGCGAACCACCGCATGTGGGACGCGCAGATGCCCGCGCTCCGGGACTATTGCGTGCTGCGCTATGACACGCGCGGCCACGGCGCCTCGGCGGCGCCCGAAGGCCCCTACACGCTGGAAATGCTGGCCGACGACGCGATTGCGCTGCTGGAAGAGCTGGGCATCGAGAAGACGGTGTTCTGCGGGCTCTCGATGGGCGGCATGACCGCGCAGACGCTCGCGCTCAAGCGCCCGGACCTGCTGCGCGGCCTCATTCTCTGCGACACCTCCAGCCGCTACGACGCCGAGGCGCGCGAGCAATGGCGCGAGCGCATTGCGGCGGCGGAGGAGCACGGCATCGAATCCCTGGTGGAGGCCACCATCGACCGCTGGTTCTCGCCGGAGTTCTGCGAGCATCACGGGCAGGAAGTGGATGCGGTGCGCGCCATGATCCGCTCGACGCCGCTTGCCGGCTACAAGGGCTGCGCGGCGGCCATCTCGCAGCTGGACCTGACCGACCGGCTGCACGCGATCCATGTGGCGACACTCGCCATCGTGGGCGAGAACGACCCCGGCACGCCGGTTTCCGCGCATGAGGTGATCGCGGCCAAGATCCCCTCTGCGGACCTGCTGGTGCTGCCGCGCGCGCGCCATCTCTCGAACATCGAGGACTCGCTCGGCTTCAACACCGCGCTCCGCGCCTTCCTGATGGAGCACTCCGGCGCCCGCAGCAAGGCCGGCGAGATGTACGGGTTCTAGGCGGCTCGCGTCCTAAGCCGCAACCAGGGATTCGATGGAATCGGTGCTGACCGAATTCCGCGCGCAATCGAGATCGTAGGCAGCCTGTAGATTCAGCCAGAATTCGGGTGTCGTGCCGAGGGCTTTTCCTATGCGCAGGGCCGTGTCGGCCGTTACCGACCTGCGTCCGAGCACGATCTCGTTTATCCGCCGCGGCGCGACGCCGATCGTCTTGGCCAGACGGTATTGGCTGATATCGAGTTCGTCCAGGAACTCCGCAAGGTGTTCTCCGGGGTGAATTGGGGCTGTCATGGGCGGCTCCGGTACGCTTCAGTGGTAATCGACGATTTCGATGTCAGCGGCTCCGTTCTCCGTCCAGCGAAAGCACACTCGCCATTGATCGTTGATCCGTATGCTGTGGAACCCATTGCGGTTCCCGGATAGGGCTTCGAGGCGGTGCGAAGGAGGATTCCGGAGGTCCGAGAGTTCCTGCGCCGCAACCACCCGCTGAAGGCGCATCCTGGCCCGTCGCAGGATCGTCGGTGGAAGCCTTCGAACGCTCCTTCCGGCGAAGACATCGGCTGTCGTTTTGTCCTTGAACAGTTGCATTCAGCCCATCGTAACGGCACACGATAATAACGAGAAGAGATAATATTTTGGCGCGGCGCAGCGGCTTTTGTTCGCAAGGAGGCGGGGCCGCGCCCGTGCAAGGCGCGGCCCCGTCGAAGCGCAAACGGTTGACCCGCCTCAGCCCGCTGCGGCCAGCGCCTGGTCGAGGTCGGCGAGGATGTCGTCGATATGCTCCAGGCCGATGGAGAGGCGCACATAGCCGGGCGTGACGCCGGTGGCCGCCTGCTCTTCCTCCGAGAGCTGCGAATGGGTGGTCGTCGCCGGGTGGATGGCGAGGCTGCGCGCATCGCCGATATTGGCGACATGGAAGAGCAGCTCCAGCGCGTCGATGAACGCCCGCCCGGCCTCGCGGCCGCCCGCGAGCTCGAAGCCCACCAGCGCGCCGTAGCCGCCATGCAGATAGGCGTCGGCGCGGCGCCGCGCCTCGCCGTCCATCAGGCCCGGATAGATCGTCTTCGCGACCCTGGCGTGGCCGTTCAGGAAGTCGGCGACGGCCGCGGCATTGGCGTTATGGCGCTCCATGCGCAGCGGCAGCGTCTCCAGCCCCTGCAGGAACAGGAAGGCGTTCATCGGCGTGGTCGCCGCGCCGAGGTCGCGCAGGAGCGTCGTCCGGGCCTTGATGATGTAGGCGATGGGCCCGAGCGGCTTCACCGCCTCGGTCCAGACCGCGCCGTGATAGCTCGGGTCGGGTTGGTTCAGATAGGGCTGGCGCTCGGGGAAGGCCTCCCAGTCGAAATTGCCGCCGTCGATCAGCAGGCCGCCGATGGAGGTGCCGTGCCCGCCGATATATTTTGTCGTCGAATACATGACGACCGCCGCCCCGTGGTCGAAGGGCCGGCAGATCAGCGGCGCGGCGGTGTTGTCCATGATGAGCGGGATGCCGTATTCGCGTCCGATATCGGCGACTTCCCTGATCGGGAAGACTTCGAGCTTCGGGTTCGGCAGCGTCTCCGCGTAGAAGGCGCGCGTCCTGTCGTCGACGGCGCGGCGGAAATTCTCGGGGTCGGCCGGATCAACGAACCGCACCTCGATGCCCTGGTCCTTCAGCGTGTTGGCGAACAGGTTCCAGGTGCCTCCGTAAAGGTCGGTCGAGCTCACCACATTGTCGCCGGCATGGGCGACGTTCTGGAGCGAGAACGCCGTCGCCGCCTGGCCCGAGGCCAGCGCCAGCGCCGCAACCCCGCCCTCCAGCGCCGCCATTCGATCCTCGAACACGGCCTGGGTCGGATTCATGATCCGGGTGTAGATATTGCCGAGTTCCGAGAGCGCGAACAGGTTCGCGGCGTGTTCGGTGTCCCGGAACTGGTAGGACGTGGTCTGGTGGATCGGAACGGCGACCGAACCGGTATTGGGGTCGCCCCGGTGGCCCGCATGGAGCACGATGGTCTCCGGACGCGGGCTGCGGTTGCTTGACACTGGCAGGGAACTCCTCT
>JAJEAZ010000248.1 GCA_022824105.1 Alphaproteobacteria bacterium | reverse complement strand
GCGCCTTGCCGACCACCGCGTTCTTGGAGACGCCGAGGCGGCGGCCGATTTCCGCCGTGCTCGCGCCCGTCGCCCAGAGTTTGCGCAACTCCGAAACCCGTTCCGCCGTCCAGGTCATCTGTCCCGCCTCGATATTGCGATCTGTAGTAGTCATCCATTTGACACATACTATATTCTGTGTGTTCTTGCAAGCATTGCCTTGTGGGCGGATTGGCGTCCGCGCATTCGCACTCGCCTTTTTGCCGCAGCGGCGCTATAGTATGCATACCGTGTCGGCGCCGGGTTGTGAGGAGGCCGGGCGCCGTAGGGCGATGATGGAGCTTCGAGGGTCATGTCGGGCCATTGGTCTCCGGAAGAGCTGCCCTGGGCGGCATTCGATCTCGAGCGGGTCGACCCCGGACTCGTCCCGCTCGTCAAGGCGGCCAGCATGGTCGAGTCCAACGGGCACGACTATGCCGCCTACCTGAACCGCGTGTTCGCGGACGACGAGCAGGTCTGCGAGATGATGACCGGCTGGGCGCATGAGGAAGTCCAGCACGGCGTCGTGCTCGGCCGCTGGGCGAAGCTGGCCGATCCTTCCTTCGACTATGACGCCGCGCTCGCCCGCTTCCGGGCGGGCTACTCGATCCAGGTCGATGCCGACGCCTCCATCCGGGGCTCGCGGACCGGCGAGATGATCGCGCGCTGCATGGTCGAGGTCGGCACCTCCTCCTTCTATTCGGCGCTCGCCGACCGGACGGACGAGCCGCTGCTGAAGGCGATCTGCAAGCGCATCGCGGCGGACGAGCTGCGCCACTACGCGCTCTTCTACCGGACGATGAAGCGCTATCTGGCCAATGAGCGGCTGAACAAGGCCGAGCGCATCCGCATCGCCTTCCTGCGCGTGCTGGAGACCGAGGACGACGAGCTCGCCTACGCCTGGTTCGCCGCCAATGACGGCGGCGGGCGCGAATATGACCGCAAACAGGCGAACCGCGCCTATATGCGCGAGAGCTATGCGCTTTACCGCCCGCACCATGCAAGGCGCGGCATGACGATGATCTTCAAGGCCGTCGGGCTGAAGCCGACCGGGCGGCTTTCGCGCCTGTTGAGCAGGCTTGCGATAGTTCTGATAGGCTTCCGCGCCAGGCGGCTGGCCCGCGCCTGACCGCCGGCCCGTTCCCGTTTCCGGAAGGACCGACCCCATGTCCGATCTGCCGAAATCCGTCTCGATCTCAGAGGAGGGGCCGCGCGAAGGGTTCCAGATCGAGCCCGGCCCGATCCCGACCGCGCGCAAGATCGAGCTGATCGACGCGCTTTCGGAGACGGGACTGAAGCGCATCCAGGTCGCCTCCTTCGTCAGCCCGAGGCATGTGCCCGGCTGGGCCGACGCCGACGAGGTGGTGGAAGGCTTCCGGCGCGAGCCGGGCGTGGCCTATTCCGTGCTCTGGCTGAACGAGCGCGGCCTCGACCGGGCGCTCGGCAAGGAGGGCATCGAGATGAAGGGTACCATCTCGACCTCCGCCTCCGAGACCTTCATGCAGAACAACACGAACCGCGGCCATGAGCGCAACCGCGAGGTGCAGAAGAACCAGATCGACACCTATCTCGCTTACGGCATGCCGGTGCGCAAGGCGTCGGTGATGGCCGCCTTCGGGTGCAATTTCGAGGGCGAGGTTCCGGTCGCCAGGGTGCTGGAAGCGGTCCGCGGCCTGATGGAGGTCGCGGCGGAGAAGGGCGTGGAGATCGGCACGCTCTCGCTCGCCGACACGATGGGCTGGGCGCAGCCGGCGTCCATCAAGGCGGTCGTGGGCGCGGTGCGCGGGGAATGGCCGGACATGGAGATCGCGCTCCACCTGCACGACACGCGCGGCATGGGCATCGCCAACGCCTATGCCGGGCTGGAGATGGGGGTGGTGAAGTTCGACAGCTCCGTCGCGGGCCTCGGCGGCTGCCCCTTCGCCGCGCTCAAGGGCGCGGCCGGCAATGTCTGCACCGAGGACCTGGTCTTCCTCTGCGAGGAGATGGGCATCGACACGGGCGTGGACCTCGACGCGCTGATCGAATGCGCGCGCCTTGCCGAGGACATTGTCGGCCACCCGCTGCCCGGCTCCGTCATGCACGGCGGCTCCCTCTCCCGCTTCCGCGAAGCGCGGGCCTGAGCGGCGCCCCGCCGGACCGGAGGGCCTCGGATTGGAACATATCGGGCGGGTCGAGGAGGAGTTCACCCGCCAGGCCGGCAGGTTCGCCGCCTATGCCGAGAAGGCCGGCGGCGATGTGGTCGCCATGTTCGGGGAAACGCTCGGCGCGGCTGGCGGCGGCCGGATCCTCGATGTGGCCTGCGGGCCGGGCGCCGTAGCGGCCGCCCTGGCGATCCGGGCCCGCGAGGTCATCGGACTCGATGCCACGCCTGCGATGCTGGAGCAGGCGCGCAGGCGCTGCGAGGCGGCGGGCCTCTCCAATGTGCGGTTCGAGCAGGGGAGGGCGGAGGCGCTGCCGTTCGAGACGGCGTCCTTCGATGCGGTCGTGACCCGGATAGCCCTGCATCACTGC
>JAJEAZ010000532.1 GCA_022824105.1 Alphaproteobacteria bacterium | reverse complement strand
CGAGGGGCAGGGGGTAGGGCAGGATGCCTTCCCAGACCGGGCCGTCGGCGAGGCGCTCTGCCTCGAAGACGGCGAGGCCCGAAGTGCGCCGGCGCAAGTCCAGGAACGGGCCGAGCAGCCAGCCTTCGCCTTCGCCGGGGCCGCGGGGCACGAACACATGCTCCTCCGGTATCCGGTGCCGGGGCCAACTCCACCCGTCCGCCTCTCCGGGCGCGAGACGCACGACGCACCGGAGCGGCCAGCCGACGGGCTCGTCCACGCCCGCCAGCGCGAAGGTCATGTCGTGGCGCCGGCCGAGGCGGCGCGGGTCGATGCGCGGGAAGTCGGCGGCGACCGTCCCGCCATGCTCATACTCGGCGCTCCCGTCCGGGCGGAGGACGGCCCTCCGATAGACCGGGTGCTGCGAGCGGAAGCGGGTCTCGCCCCGCATGACATCGCGGAACTCGCGGGTGACGAAGGACGGGTCCGGCGCCTGGCAGAGATCGAGCCGGATCGTGCCGTCCGCCTCCTCCCAGCCATTGCCGTGATGGAAGTGGAAGCCGGGCGGAAGCTCGTGGCGGCGCTCGACCTCCAGGCTGTCCTTGTCCACGACCAGCGCGCGCACGCCCAGCTCCGGCCGCCAGACATGGGCGTCGAGGATGGGCGTGTGGCCGGAGGCGAACCTGTCCCGGTCCAGCACGAAGGGCGTCAGCAGCACGACCAGCCGCCGCTCCGTCACCACGAAATCGTGGGTGAGGCCGAGCGGCGCCATCGGCAACACATTCACCTTCGCGAGCCGCCCCGCCGGGTCGATGCGGTAGAAGATCAGCATCGGGCGCGGCACCGGCAGGTAGCCGATGTTCCACATCGTGCCGTCGGCCTCGACCTTGGGATGGGCGGAGAAGGGCGCGCCGGCGATGTCCTTGCGCCATTCCACGAAGCCGCCGGCATCCAGCGTCCCGGGATCGAACGCCAGCGCCGACCCGCCCTCCCAGAGCGCCATGTGGCGTCCGGCATGGACGACCGTGGAGGTGTTGGCGGCGTTCATGTCGTCGGGGCGCCGGGTTTCCGCCGGGTCGGGCGGCACGGAGCCGAAGGCCGGCAGCAGGCGCCGCCCGGCCTCCGTCTCGCGGCGGCGCTTGGGCGTGTCCAGGATGCGCGCCCGGTGGGTGACGGTCGCGCCGTCGAACCGGAAGGCCTGCATCATGCCGTCGCCGTCGAACCAGTGGCCGTAGCGATGGCCGAAGCGGTCATGCTCGGCCGGGCCGTTGCGCCAGAGCGTGCCGGCCAGTTCGGAAGGGAGCTTGCCTTGCACTGTCTGCAACGGTGCGGAGAGGCGTTCCGCCTGCGCCGTCGCGAAGGCGAGCGCCTCGTCTTTGCCGGAAACGCCGGATGCGCCCGCGCGCCCGGCGGCAAGCAGCAGCGGCAGGCTTCCGGCGGCGCGGAGCGCGTCCCTGCGGGAGATTCGCGACTTCATGGCCTCAGGACTCCGGGTAGCCGAGCTTGACCGTCACGGCGGGCTGGCTGTCGCCGGCCTTTATCGTGAAGGCTGCGGCATCGAAGCCGGGCGGCCCGAACGTGCCGCGCGCTTCGTTGGAGAAGCCGTAGCCCTCGGTCGGTATGCCGAGCAGGTTGGTGTTGAGGTCGCCGTCCCGGTCCTCGTCGTGGAATGCGGCGATGGCGTATTTGCCGGGTGCGAGACCGGCGAACACCAGGCCGCCGCCTTCGGCTGCCGGGCGCATGGCCGCCTTCACGATGCCGGCCGAATCGGGGAAGTCCACGCCGTCGGCGCGGCGGTGCAGGGCGACGCGAATGTCGCCGTCGGCCGAGCGCACGCCCTCAATGCGGACCGTGAGGTCGGCGGCGGAGGCGAAGGCGGGCGCCAGCAGCGCCAGCGCGGCGGCGCTGAGCATTGCCAGCCTTCTTGCGGGGGAAGCATTCATCTTTCAGGTCTCCGGCAGCGGTTTGACAGCGGCGGGTGCGCCGCGCCGGAGATGTTGACGGGGCTGCAGCCGGAGTCATGCTTCGATGCGGGAAAGGCAACGGATATTTCGCGGTTTGCAGAATATGCAGTTCACGCTTCGCGGATTGCGCCGGCAGGTCGCCGGCCATGCGGCGGCGCTCGCCGGCATCGTTGCGCTGTTCGCCTTCATCGGCCCCTTCGGCACATACGACTCGATGGGTCCTTTGGGGCGCACCGGCTACTGGCTGCTGGCGATGAGCGGCAACTGGAGCATCTGGGCCGGCTCGGTGCTGCTGGTGCTGCACCTGACGCATGACTGGCCGCTCCGCCGCCGGGGCCCGGCGCTGGCGTTGGCGGCGGTACTGGCCGCCGTGCCCGGCACCGCAGTCGTCTTCGCCGCCGAAACGCTGTTCCGGCCGGGCTATGTCGGCCTGGAGAGGCTACCGGAGGTCTATCTGGGGGTCGCGGTGATAGGGCTGCTCATCAGCGCGGCGGTCCTTGCGGTCCGCAACCGGCCCGCTTCGCAAACCCCGGAGGCGCCTGCTCCCGCAAGGCCTCGTTTCCTGGACCGCCTGCCGCACGGGATCGGGCGCGACCTCGTCTGTCTCAGGATGGCCGACCACTATGTCGAGGCCTTCACCACGGAGGGTTCCGACCTCGTGCTGATGCGTTTCGCGGACGCCATCGCGGAGCTGGAGGGCGCCGACGGCATGCGCGTCCACCGCTCCTACTGGGTGGCGCGCGCGCATGTCACGGGCTCGACGCGCGAAAACGGCCGCCCGGCGCTTTGCCTCACCGGCGGCCACAAGGTCCCCGTCAGCCGCACCTACCTTCCGGAAGTGCGCGCTGCCGGGCTAATTTGATCCGCGGCGGCATACAGGTATTCAGAAATGACCTTCCGATTCGTGCACACGGCCGACTGGCAACTCGGGAAGCGCTTCGCCAACATTCCGGGCGATGCCGGCGCGGCGCTGCGGGACTGCCGCATAGAGACGGTGAAGGCGGTGGGCAGGCTGGCGGCGGAGCGGCGCGCGGATGCGGTGCTGGTGGCGGGCGACGTCTTCGACGCCAATGCCGTGGCCGAGCGCACGCTGATCCGGATGCTGGAGGCGCTGAAGGAGTTTCCCGGAGACTGGGTGTTCATTCCGGGCAATCACGATGCGGCGCTGGCCGATTCGGTCTGGACGCGCCTGCGGCGCCGGGAGCCGCCCGCCAATCTGCATCTGGCCCTCGAACCGGAAACGCCGCTGTTGCTCGCAGGCGGCCGGGCCGCCCTGTTGCCGGCCGTGCTGCGGCGCCGCCACGAAATCGAAGATCTCACGGCATGGTTCGACCGCGCGGAGACGCCGGAGGGCGCCATGCGAATCGGGTTGGCGCACGGGTCGGTGCCCGAGTTTCTTCGCGATTCCTCCGGCGCTCCGAACCCCGTGGCCGCCGGCCGCGCCGAGGCCGCGCGGCTGGATTACCTGGCGCTGGGAGACTGGCACGGGACGCTCGGGATAAACGACCGCACCTGGTATTCCGGCACGCCGGAAACCGACAGCTTCTCCTCTGCCGACCCCGGAAATGCGCTGGTCGTGACGATCTCCGAGCCGGGCGCGCCGCCCGAGGTGGAGAAGGTCCCGACGGGCCGCTTTACCTGGCGGTCCAAGGCGGCGGCGGTCCGCAATGCCGACGACATCGACGCGCTCGACCGGGAGATTGCCGGACTGGCTCCGGAGCCGGGGACCTGCCTTCTCCGGTTGACGCTCTCCGGAGCCATCGACCTGGCGACCCGCGCAAGGCTCCGCGAGCGCCTCGAACACTGGGGCGCGGTGCTTCACCATCTGGATGTCCGCGAAGACGGGTTGCTGGACGAGCCCAGCGACGACGACCTGGACCGCATAGACAGGGGCGGGTTCGTGCGCACGGCCGTGGAGCGCCTGCGCAGCCGTGCGGGCGACGAGGCCGACCCCGACCGGGCCGTTGCCGCGATGGCGCTGGCGCGGCTCTGCGAAACCCATGTCGGAACGGGGGAGTAGGGCGATGCGTATAGACCGGTTCGCCGTTCGCGACTTCCGCAAGCTCGCCCGGGGCGTGGTGGTCGAGGGCCTGGACCCCGGCATCACCGTCATCGTCGGCGACAATGAGGAGGGCAAGTCCACCCTGCTGAGGGCGCTCCAGAGCGCATTCTTCGACCGGCACAACCTGACCGGGCAGGGCGTCGAGCAGATGATGCCGTT
>JAJEAZ010000345.1 GCA_022824105.1 Alphaproteobacteria bacterium | reverse complement strand
ACCCGGGACAGCGCGCTCCAGCCACACGAGCTGGCAGCCCTGCTCCGGGCCGGGTTCTTCTCGCCGTCGGACGATGTCGAGGCGGACAGCTGGGAGACCCAGAAGGACCGATTCGACGAGGAGGCGCTGCACCTGGCGACGCGGCTGTTGCTCAGCGACGACGAGGCCTGCCGGCAGTCCATCGCCGAGGCGGTCCGACGCGAGCTCGTCTGGTATGCGCCCCGCGACCGCACCGTCGACATCCGCATCCGCCGGCCCGACGTGACCGTGACCCTCGGCGCCACAGAGGCAACGTCGTGAGCCGGCCCTGGACCGTGCAGGTCGGCTACAACGCGCACCACTGCAACACCGTCACCGTCGAGGCCGGGACGATCGAGGAAGCGCTGGAGAAGGCCATCGAGGCCGCCAACGAGGATGCCGCGGGCTGGCGCTCAACGGATCATTGTTCCGACTCGTTCGTCGACAGCGTCTGCGAGGGCGCCCATACCGATCCATGGGGCGATGGCGCGCTGCCGGTACCGGGCCTCTTCTCCGAGCATGGAGAGCCGCCGGTGGTGACCCTGGCCGGTCCGGTTCCGCCGGGCGCCGTCCGGGTTTCCGGCGGCAGGGTGACGGTCCGCTTCGAGACGGAGGCCGGCACGATCGCGGCGGAGATGCGCGACCCGCCGCATCCGCCCGCCAACAAGCCGCTGGTGACGGTGTCCGTCGGAGACGACGGCAAGCCCCGGGTCGAGGTCGAGGGCGGCAACGCCAGGGTGCGAATCCTCGACGACTGATCCAACCGGCGGCCGGTCGCCGCCGCCGCGCCTTCCGCACCGATGCCCGTCCCCGCTCCGCCCGGAGCGGAGGCCGGCATTCGTTCGGGCGAGGCCGGGCCGGGGCGCGGGAGCGTCGCGGTCCTGCACGTCCCGCATCGAGCAACAGGAGGTCAGCCCATGAAGCCTGCCGCAGTCCCCCATAACGCCATCGTCACGGCGGCGGCGCCGTCGCCCGGCGACGAGGCGCAGAAGCGCGCCATCGCGAAGGCCGTCTGGACCGACCTGCTCTGGCTGATGCCGGACCGCCGCACCGTGACGATCATCGTGCACGACGGCTGCGTCGCGGTCGATCTCGGCCCGTCCGACCCGGCGCCGGACACCGGCAAGCCGCACTGACTCCACGTCCGCCCCGCTCCCGTTCGACCCTGTGCAGGAGGCCGCCATGCCCGATTCCACAGCGGGTTTCGACGAGATGCCGCTCTACGACCTGCCCGCCGGTCCCGCGTCCGCCCGGCAGGCCACGGGCCGCCGCCGGCTCCAGCGCCGCTTCCTGCGCGCCGGCCGCGAGGCCGTCGACGACCGTGATCTGCTGGAGCTGCTCCTCTCCGGACGACCGTCGGTGGACGACGCCGCGAGACTTGCCGGAAGCCTGCTCGATGTGTTCGGCACCGCGCCGCGCGTCCTCGCCGCCCGGCCGGACCGCCTGCGCACCGTGTCGGGCCTGTCTGAAGACGCCATCGCCGTCCTCAAGGCCGCCGAGGCGCTCGGCATTCGCATGGCGAAGGCCGAAGTGCCGGACACCGTGCGCCCGTCGCTTGGCAGCTACGACAAGGTGATCGAGTACTGCCGGACCCTCGCAGGCCACCGCGAGGTCGAGGAGTTCCACCTGCTTTTCCTCAATCGCAGGAATCTCCTCATCGCCGACGAATGCCACCAGAAGGGCTCCGTCTGCCACACCCCGGTCTACCCCCGCGAAGTCTGCGTGCGTGCGCTGGAGCTTCAGGCCAGCGCGGTCGTCGCGGTCCACGATCATCCCGGCGGTTCGCCCGATCCCTCCCGCGCCGACATCCACATGACGAACCGCATCCGCGACGCACTCAAGACCATCGACGTGACGCTGCTCGACCATGTGATCGTCACCCCGTGCAACGCAGTCAGCTTCCAGGCGCTGGGGCTTCTCTGACCGGCCCGCAGCCACCGCTTCCCTCTTTCCCCCGCAAGGAACCCGACCATGCCCGAACCTGCCAAGGACAACGCATTCGGTCCCGTGATCTTCGCCTACACCCGCGCCCAGGCGATCGAGGACGGCGTCCTCGTCGACGTCTCCGAGACCGCGCGAGAGGCGGGGTTCAGGATTCCCGTCGCACTCTCTCGCGCCGTATGGGACCGGCTCGTCGCACTTCCCGACGGTTACCGGGGTTTCCAGGACGAACGCGGACGCCTCTGGGACATTCTCTGGATGGCGCACTACTACGCGCTCCGCGCCTCGAACAGCGACCGCGTGACCATGTGCGTGCTGGTGCGCGACATCCGCAAGGATCTCCGCGACAGCAACCGGCCGCCCCGCAGGCACTTCCCCGTCGTGGCGCTCGGCGGCGGGGACCGGGGCGAGGCGGTCGCGACGATCATGTTCCCCGAAGACGACTGAGCGCACCGTCTAGACGCGCAGCGCCGGTGATCCCGGCCTCCGAACGTCGCGCGCCCTCCGCTTCCTCCCTCCCCGCCGCGCCCATTCCAGCCCGGAGACCGCCATGCTCCACCGGATCACCGGCCGCGCCACGAAGTGCGGCCCCTCCGCAATCTCCGCCATCGCCGGTGTGCCCAGCCACGAGGCCGCCGCCGTCATACGCCGCATGTTCGACCGGCCCTCGGTCAACGGCGTCTTCGTCGACGAGCTCGCCGCCGCCCTCGAAGAGTTCGGCTGGGCGCCGGACTACGCCGTCCGCCACCCGAAATACCGGAATCGCCGTTTCGCCCGGAGGGAGCAAGTCTGGGAACGCATCTTCGCCGGCGTCCGCTTCGACGAGCGCGCGATCACGCTGGGTACGTTCCTCGACGCCGCGCCCTCCGGGACGTGGGCGATTTCGGCGGGCAATCACTTCGTGGCGTATGCGGACGGCTTCGTCGCGGACTCCGGCGCGTTCTTTTCGCGCATACCCGCCTTCTGGTTCCGCGCCATTCCGGACCACGACCGTGTCGCGCTCCGCCGCGTCCAGGAGGCGGTCCGGTTCGTGCGCGTCACCGGCGACGGCAATCCCCGCAACCCCCGCCCGCAGGAGGAGTGCTGACCATGCCGCAGGTCATCGAGATCACGGTCTACACGATCGACGAGCTTTCGGACGCGGCGAAGGAGAAGGCCCGCGCCTGGTATCGCGAGTCCTGCCTCGACTACGAGTGGTACGATTTCGTCTACGAGGATTTCCAGACGATCTGCGGCATCCTCGGCGTGACGCTGCGCACCAGCCCCGTGCGCCTCTACGGCGGCGGAACGCGGGACAAGCCGCAGGTCTGGTTCACGGGTTTCCACAGCCAGGGCGATGGCGCGAGCTTCGCCGGCCATTACAGCCACGCCCGGGGAGCGGCCAAGGCGATCCGGGACCATGCGCCCAAGGATGACGAACTGCACCGTATCGCGGACGCGTTGCAGGCCGTTCAACGGCGGAATTTCTTCCAGGTCCACGCCTCCATCCGACAACAGGGCCGCTACTGTCACGAATACACGATGACCATCGAGGTCGAACGCGACAGCCCGACCTGGCAGCCGCCGACCGACGATGCCGAGGACGCGGTGACCGAGGCCATGCGCGATCTCGCGCGCTGGCTCTACCGCCAGCTCCGGGCCGAGTACGAGCACCTGACCTCGGACGAAGCGATCGACGAGACCCTCGCCGCCAACGAATCGACCTTTACGGCATCGGGCGAATATTTCCTCTGATACCGCCGCACGCCCCGCGCCGGCCCTGAGCGGCGCGGGCTCCCCAGGCGTCCCCACACCTTCCTGAACCCGTCCAGCGGCCGCATCCGCGCCGGGTTTCCCGGCCGCGCGTTGCGCCGGCGGGAGTCCGGTCAGCCGGCCTTGGGCGGTCCGGCGAAGCGGGGCGGGAGTTCCGCGCCGCGCCGCCGGCCTGCCCGGTCCCTTCCAGCACGGAGACTGCCCATGCTCGACGCCCCCACGGCGCCGGACGCCCTCGCGCGTCCACCTCTTCCCGCGCTCACCACCGACCCGTCCGCATCGCCGGCCCGTCCGGTGGCGGGCGATGCCCTGCTCGCCGCGGCCCGAACCCTGCTGCCGGTGCTGGAGGCGGGCCGGCCCCTCGATGCCGCGACGCTGCGCGACGCGATGACGGAGGCATTCGGCGCCACCGACGCCGAGGGCGCCTGGGTCTGGAAGGACGCCTACGAAGCCGCCGAAGCGGCCGTGGTGATCTTCATGCAGCGCTACGGCCGCGGCATGCGCCGGAACGCCGGGGACGGCGGGCCGCGCCGCATGCTGGCGATGCTTGAGGCCCTTGCGTCGCTGGAGCCCTCGCATACCAGGCGGTCCGAGGAGCAGGTCCGGCTCCAGCAGTTCTCGACGCCTCTGCCGCTCGCCTATGCCGCCCTCCAGGCCGCCGCAATCCGGCCGGGCGACGTCGTGCTGGAGCCGTCGGCCGGCACCGGGATGCTGGCGGTGATGGCGCAATGCGCGCTGGGCGATCGGGCGGCGAGCGCGCTTTATCTCAACGAGTATGCGCAGACCCGGGCACGGTTGCTGACGCAGCTGTTTCCCGAGGCGGTGGTCACCGCGTTCAACGCCGAATCCATCGCGGATCGGCTGCGCGATGTCCGCCCGACCGTCGTACTGATGAACCCGCCGTTTTCGGCGACGCCCGGCGTGGACCGCATCACCCGCGACGCCGACCTCCGCCATGTCCGCTCGGCCGCCTCGATGCTGCCGCCGGGCGGACGGCTGGTGACGATCACCTCGGCCCATTGCGCGCCCGGCGATACCGTCGACCGTCTCGACCCGCCGGCCCGCTGCGTCTTCACCATGGCGATCGACGGCCGGGCCTATGCCCGCCGGGGCACCGGATTCGACACCCGCCTCACCGTGCTGGAGCGCGG
>JAJEAZ010000288.1 GCA_022824105.1 Alphaproteobacteria bacterium | reverse complement strand
GCTATGCCCCGGCGGGGGCCGGGTTCACCGTTACCGGCGACGGCACGGCGGTGGCCGACGCCGGCGCCGCCACCAGCCGTATCCCCGCCGCCGGCATACGGTTGTCGGAATCCCTGGCGACGAGCCACGAGCATCGCGCCGCCCATGCGCGCGGCCTGTCGCGGCACTGGTCCGCCGAGGCCGACACGGCGCGCAACGCCGCCGTCACCGACGCCACCGCGCTGATCGAGCGCTACAGCCATGATGTCTCGACCGGCGAAGCCTTCGCGCGCGGCGTCACGGAAAGCGAGGCGAGCCAGGCGCAGCAACTCGACTCCCATGTCGAGAAGCTCTCCGAGATCGCCGGCATTACCAAAACCCAGGCGGCGATCCTCACCGGCCAGGCCAAGGCCGGCGGCAGCTGGGACCTTGTCGTCACGCTCGGGGCCGAGGGGTCGGCGATGTGGCGCGGCCAGACCATCGAGCAGGACGCCTGGAACCGGGTGAAGGAATACGACCGCCAGCACGGCGTCACCGAGACCTGGGGGCAGGTCTCGGAAGCGTCTCGCCGCTACTCGACGCAGACCGGCGATAGTGAAACCGCCGGCCTTGACGAGAGTCTGAGCGCCAACCTCACCCGCATGCGGACCTATCAGGAACGCGCCTCGCTGGCGCGCCAGGAATCGGAACACTGGTCGGAGCAGGCGGCGCAGGTGCGTTCCGACGCCCAGGCGATCGAGCGCGAGCTCGGCCAGCCCTTCTTCGCCTGGCTGTCGGAACGGGAGGGCACGGACGGACGCCCGATCGGCATGGCGGGCGCCATGCGCCTCGCCTCGCCGCAATCGGCGGAGGACGCCGAGCAGCTCCGCGAATACGCCGCCGCGTTCATCGCCGAGAAGTTCCCCGCGCCTGTCGGGCCCGATCCTTCCTCGGTTGGCGGCGCGGCGGACTACGAGGCAGCCACCGGCGAGCTGCGCGAAGCCTACGGTCGCGAGACCGCGGCGGCCCATGCCGGCTGGTCGGCCGGTGTGCGCGACCGGGCCCGGGAGGCGGGCGCCCCGCGTCCCGGTGAGACCGG
The DNA here is from genome assembly GCA_022824105.1 of Alphaproteobacteria bacterium. Classification (GTDB taxonomy): domain Bacteria; phylum Pseudomonadota; class Alphaproteobacteria; order Bin95; family Bin95; genus Bin95. The sequence continues at coordinate 9,155 of JAJEAZ010000288.1, read as the reverse complement.
AGCCGCCGCGCGCACCGAACGGGCGGAGACGAAGACCGACCTGATCGTCAAGGGTGCGGCCCGCGAGGCGCGGCAGACGGTGACGGGACAGGAAGCCACCGAGGGTCGGGCCGGAGTGTCGGTGCAGCAGGGCAAGCCCTTCGAGCGGCATGTGACGGAGAGCCTGCCGGTGGTGGGCGACTGGCTTGCCGGCCAGCTCTTCGGCACCGCGAGGAACGCGGTGCCCGACGGCGTGCCGGGCGACAGGGACAGGACCGGACGGGCGGCGGACGAGAAAGGCTGGGGAGAGTCTTCGCCGTGATGCCGGCTCGGGCTTCAATCGCCGCGCATCAGGCGCTCGTTGTCCTCCAGGACCGCCAGTTCGTACCAGCTTCCGGATTTGGTGGACCAGTCGATGGTGTCGGTATCGTCCGGCAGCTCGTGACCTGCGAACGCCGACCAGTCGCGATGGACGAAGCCGCGCCGCAGCGCCAGCGCGAGAGAGGACGGCACGGTCCAGAGGACGGCAACAAGCCATGCCACGCCGACCGTCTCCATCCCGGCGCCCAGGATGGCTGCCACCGCCGTCCAGAACGCCGCGACCCCGAAACCGCCGAGTACGATGAGGCGCTCGGCCCGGGTCGTCGGCCGTTTCGCCGGTGTGCCGGCAAGATATCCTTGTGTTCGTGTCATGTTCATGGCCTCCGATCATACCGTCCGGGCGGGAAAAGGGAATCCTCCGGCCCCGTCGTCTTCGCCCCGCCCACCGCCGGCCTTTGCCTCCGGGCGGCGCCGTGCCGGGCGTGCGGCGCCGAAGGCAGGTGCGACGTTCGCCTGTCCGTCTTCGCGCCTGCGGGCGTCGCCCATGAAGGAACGGGACCGTGATCCGGGGCATCGGCGGCAGCACGCTCAGGGGCGGGCAGACGGTCTTCCACGGCATCCGCATGTGGGGCCAGCTGTTCCGGGCAGCCATGCTGTTCGCCGCCTTCACCACCGTGGCGGTGCCGGCCTGGACGCTGTGGCACCGCACCACGGGCGCCGAATGGTACGCCGCGGGCATGGTGACCCTCGCCGAGACCAAGCTCGCGCTCGGCTACGCGCCGGACTCGGGCCAGGAGATCCGGTTCGCCGACGGCACGGTGCGCATCCTCGCCATCCGCGACATCGCCATGTCCGCGCCGGCGCTGGAGGCGCGCGAGCGGATCAGGGCGGAGCTGTTCGCCAGCGCCTGGACGGGCTTCAAGGCGGGCGGCGGGCTGATCGCGCTCTTCCTCGCGGTCTTCTGGTATCGCGGCGTGCAGCTCGGACGCCAGAAGCGCATCAGGGGCGCGGAGCTCGTCACCGCCGCCGAGCTGCACCGCCGGGTGCGGCCGCCGCACCTGCGGATGCTGGCGAGGCTGCCGGGCGCGGCGCGGCTCCGGCCCTACTCGATCGCGGGTATCCCCTATCCCGGGCGCACCGAGACCCAGCACACGATCGTCTCGGGCACCACGGGCTCGGGCAAGACGGTGCTGATCTCGGACCTGGTGGCGCAGATCCGGGCGCGGGGCGAGCGCTGCGTGATCTACGACAAGATGGGCAGCTACACCGCGACCTTCTTCGACAAGCACCGCGACGTGCTGATGAACCCGCTCGATGCCCGCGCGCCGCGCTGGTCGCCGTTCCTGGAGGCACGCAATCCCCGCGACTTCGACATGATGGCCGCCGCGCTCATTCCCCAGCAGAAGGACACGGTCGATCCCTTCTGGGTGACGGCCGCGCGGCAACTCTTCGCCAACGGCGCGGGGGTCTTGCGGGAGAAGGGGGTGACGGACAACAGGGTCCTGGTCGACCACCTGCTCAAGACCGACCTGACGGCATTGGCGCAGGCGATGGAGGGCACGGTCGCGCAGTCCATCGTCGATCCCGAGAACCCGAAGACCGCGCTCAGCGTGCGCGCCATGCTGACCGCCAACCTCGCCGCCTTCGAGTTCCTGCCGGACGAGGGCGAACCCTTCTCGATCCGGGAGTGGATCGGACAGGAGGACCGGGACGGGTTCCTGTTCCTCACCTCGCGCGGCGACCAGCATGCGTCCCTGCGCGGGCTCATATCCACCTGGCTGGAGATCGCGGTCAACGCCATGCTGTCATTGGCGCAAAGCGACGGCCGGCGCATCTGGGTGATCCTGGACGAGCTGCCGACCCTCCACCAGGTGCCGAGCCTCCAGCCGGGCCTTGCCGAGAGCCGGCAGTTCGGCGGCTGCTTCGTGCTCGGCGTCCAGGTCGCCTCGGCGCTCAGGGACCTCTATGGCCGGAACGGCGCGGAGACCATATCGGGCCTCTGCGGCACCCGCGCGGTGCTGGCGGCGCCCGACCGGGACACGGCGCAATGGTCTGCCGACAGCCTGGGCAGGAGCGAGGTCGAGGAGGTCGCCGAGGGCTTCTCCTACGGCGCCAACACCATCCGCGACGGGGTCAGCCTGACGCCGCGCCGCGAGCTCCGGGCGCTCGCTCTCCCCTCCGAGATCATGCGGCTTGCCAATCTGGAGGGCTATCTCAAGTTCCCCGGCCCCTTCCCGGTCGCCTCCATCCGCCTGAAATATGTCGCGCGCCCCACCGCCGCCGAGCGTTTCGTAGCGCGTGAGGGCGTCGCGGAGCCGTCTCCGGCATCTCGGGCCGCGGACGAAGCCGGCAAACCGCCTGCATCGGTTCGGTCCGACGACGAGGGGCTGGCGCTACCGGAGTGGCTGGCGCTGCCGCCGGGACCGGACGATCCCTGCCCCGGCGGCAGGTCGAACGGGAGCGGCAAGACCCGGCGGCAAGCTCGGAAACGGAAGGACGACGCCCGCCCGGAACGGCCGTCGGACATGGCGCCGAAGCCCGCGCCTCCGCAGGACGAGGCGACAGGCTCTTCTGCGTCCGGCGACGATCCGGCGGCGGAAGACGGCGATATCGAGGACCGGCGCACTGACGCCGCCAGCGATGGCGCGCCGCCTGCGGAGGAAGCCCCCGCAATGCCCGGGTGGTATTGAGCCCATGCTGTCGATCGGCGCTCTGGCGTCGTCCGCCCAGGGCGCCTCCTATTACGAGCGCGACGGCTACTATGCGAAGGACGATCCCGAGCACCGGCAGGCGAGTTCCTGGGCCGGCAAGGGCGCGGAGGAGCTCGGGCTGAAGGGGCCGGTCGATCCGGGCGCCTTCCGCGCGGTGCTCGAAGGCAGGGTGCCGGACGGCTCGGGACGGCGGCTCGGCCGGCGCGGCAGGGACGGCGAGGTCCTGCACCGCCCCGGCCGCGACCTTACATTCAGCGCGCCCAAGTCGGTCTCTCTCGCCGCGCTGGTCGGCGGCGACAAGCGCATCGTGGAGGCGCATGACCGCGCCGTCGCGGCGACACTCGCCTGGGTCGAGAAGAATGCCGCCGAGACCCGCATGAGGGATCCGGCTACAGGGCGGATAACCCGCGCGGACCGGCAGAAGATCGTTGCCGCAACCTTCCGTCACGACACCTCGCGCAATCTCGATCCGCAGCTGCATACCCACGCGGTTGTCGCCAACATGGTGCGGGGCGTGGACGGCAGGTGGCGCACAATGGCCAATGAGGGCCTTTACGAGAAGCAGAAGCTGGTCGGCATGGTCTACCGCAGCGAGCTTGCGGCCGGCCTGATGAGGCTCGGTTACGATATCGAGAAGAGCCATGCCGACGGGCGCTTCGAGATTGCGGGCGTGCCGAGGGAGGCGGTGGCGGCCTTCTCCTCCCGCCGCGCCGAGATCGAGGCGGCGATGGCGGAGCGCGGCCTGGGGGCCTCGGCGGACAGTCCGCGCCTTGCCGAGCGGGCGGCGCTGATGACGCGGGCGGCCAAGCGCGATATCGACCGCGGCGCCCTGCGCGATGTCTGGGCGAAACAGGCTGGCGATCTCGGCCTCGATGCGAAGGCGCTGGTCGCAGAGGCCGTGGAGCGTTCCGCCTCGCCGGCCCGACAGGCGACCCGGGATCCCTCGATCGGACCGGACGGGAAGCGGGAACCGATGACGGCACCGGGTGCTGCGCCGGAGCGGGCCGGCGGTTCGGGCCGGACTGCCGGAGACATGCAGCAGCGGGAACTGCCTTTCGACGAGCCGGGACAGGACGGGCAGGCGACCGGGCGCGAGACGGAGCCTCCGCCGCCTCAGGCAATGGAGGCGGTCGGCTGGGCGCTGGCGCATGTCTCGGAGCGCGCGGCGGTGTTCACGCGCCCGGACCTTTACGCCGCCATGCTCGCCAAGGGGCCGGGCGGCGTCATCATATCCGAGGCCGAGCGCGCCGTGGCGGCTCTGGAGAAGGCCGGAGAGCTGCACGCCGTAAGCCTGCCCGGCGCGAAGGACGCGCTCACGACCGAGCGCACGGTCGGCGAGGAACGCGAGGCGATCGCCCAGATGCGGCTCGGGCAGGACCGGGGCCGCGCGCTCATGCGCGGCTGGCAGGTGCAGGGCCGGCTCGGCAAGGGGCCGCTGACCGAAGGGCAGAAGCAGGCGGTGAAGCTGATCCTGTCGGCGAAGGACCGGGTGGTCGGCGTCCAGGGCTATGCCGGCACGGGCAAGACCACCATGCTGAACCGCGCAAGGGCGCTCGCGGAGAAGAAGGGCTGGCGCATGGCGGGCCTGGCGCCCTCGGCCTCGGCCGCAGAGACGCTGGCCTCGGAGGCCGGCATCGGGAGCGAGACCCTGCAGCGCTTCCTCGCCCGCAATGCCGGCGTCGCCGAGGGCCGGCTCACGAAGAGGGGCGCGAAGGAGATGCGCGCCGCCTTCGCGAAGACGATCCTGGTGGTCGACGAGGGCTCGCTCGCCTCCACCGTGCAGGCCCGCGACCTGCTGCGCATCGCCAACGAGCTGCGCATTCCCCGCGTGGTGCTGGTGGGCGATGCGAAGCAGCTCGACGCCGTCGATGCCGGCAAGCCTTTCGCCCAGTTCCAGCAGGCCGGCATGAAGACCGCGGTGATGGACGAGATCCTGCGCCAGCGCGATCCGGCGCTGAAGGAGGCCGTCGAGGCGAGCCTCAAGGGCGATATCCGGCGCGCCTTCGGCAGGCTCGCAGGCAATGTCGCCCAGGCGAAGTCCCGCAATATCGCGGGCGCCGTCGCCGCGCGCTGGCTCGCCCTCCCGGAAGAGGCCCGCGCGAACACCGGGATCATGGCGCCCTCGCACAAGCTCCGCCGGGCGATCAATGACCATATCCGCGAGCGCCTTGCCCGCGAGGGCCGCATCCACGGGCCCGCAATGGAGTCCAGGCGCCTGGTCTCGAAGGGCTACTCCAATGCCGAGAAGGCGCTCGCCGGCAACTACGCCATGGGCGAGGTGGTCGCGTTCCACCGGCCCTACAAGCGGATCGGGATCGAGAAGGGCGACGAGCGCGGGGTCATGGGCGTCGATTACAGGGCCGGCGCCGTGCTGCTGGAGGACGGCAAGGGCGGTCAGGTCGCCTGGAAGCCGGCCGAGATCGGCGGGCGAAGAGGCGGCAGCGAGGTCTACGAGCTCGAGAAGATCGAGCTTCGGGCGGGCGACCGTATCCGCTGGACCCGCAACGACACGGGCCTCGGCCTTGTCAACTCCCGCACGGCCGAGGTGGTGTCGGTGAAGGCCGGGCGGGTGATGTTCCGACTGGAGGACGGCAAGACGCTGGAGTTGGGGAAGGGAGATCCGCAGCTGCGCCATCTCGACCATGCCTGGGCGTCCACCGTGCATGCCTTCCAGGGCCGCACGGTGGACAATGTCATCGCGGCGATGGAAGCGCGCCATCCGCATCTCACCACGCAGAAGAGCTTCTATGTCGAGATCAGCCGGGCGCGCGACCGGGCCGAACTGGTGACGGACAATATCCGGGCGCTCCGCCAGCAGCTGGAGAAAGCCACCGGCGAGCGCATCGCAGCCCTCGAAGCCATCGGCGGGATGCCCGGCGAAGACCCCGGCAACAGGGACAGCAGGGGTCGTGCGGAGGGGCCGCAGCACGAAACGCAAGCGGGACGGGATGCCGCCAGGGCGGAAGGCCGGCCCGCGACGGCTGCGAAAGTCCCGGGAAAGACCCCGCCGAAGAGCCGGTCGCAACCGGAGCGCGGCGCCGGGGACGGCAAGGCCGGACGCGCCGGAAAATCCTCCGCCAGAGAACCGGAACCGCCGTCGCGCGGGCGCGAACGGGGCGGCATGGACCTCGGATTGTGAGGACGCGCAGCAAAAGCTTCCCGACGCTGCTGTCCTGCCGATGTTGTGTCCTGCCGATGTTGTTGACCGTCGGCGCCGAAGCGCCTATAGACTAGCCCTCAATTGCGCCCCGCCGGACTCGCCGAAAGGCCCCGGCGGGGTTATTTTTGCGCGGGTCATGCCGATGGAGCCGGAAAGCAAACGCGCCGTTTCGTTTATCGATGGCCAGAACCTGTTCCGGCATGCCATGGATGCCTTCGGCCACCATCATCCCAATTACGATCCGGCCAAACTCGCGGCAGCCGTCTGCGCCGCCAACGGATGGCTCCATGTCGGCGTCCGCTTCTACACCGGCGTTCCGGACGCCGACAGGTCGCCGATGTGGCATGGCTACTGGATGCGGCGCCTGACCGCCATGCGTCGCGCCGGCATCGTCGTAACCTCCCGGCGGCTGCGCTACCGGATCGAGCGGATTCGTCTTGCGGATGGCGCGACACACGATGTGCCGGTGCAGCGGGAGAAGGGAATCGATCTCCGGCTCGGCCTCGATATCGTCCGCATGGCGCGCAACGGCGAGTTCGATGTGGCGGTGATCTTCAGCCAGGACCAGGACCTTGCCGAGGTGGCGCGCGAAATCCGGGATATCTCGCGGGCCCGGAACTGCTGGCTGAAGGTCGTCTCGGCCTTTCCCCATGGACCGGACGCGAGCTCCAGCCGCGGTATCGACAGGACCGACTGGTTCCGGATGGACCGGGAATTCTACGATGCCTGCCTCGATCCGAGAGACTATCGCCCTCGCCGCTGAACGAGCACACGCGCCGGAACATGCTTGCCGTGGGGCCCAAAACCACTGCCTCGCAGGCGATCAGAGCGGTTACAGGACAGAAGTCAAACCGCAAGGAATGACCGATGACGGGTCTGAGCGTTCTCTACGCCAGCGAGGCGACCGATGACCGGGAATGGGTGACGATCCCCGACAGGGCCAGAACCAAGCGGCTGAGGGAAGTGTACTGGGCGCGACGGGCGGAACCGAAGCCCGGCGGAAAGCGGTTTCTGGGGATGGGCCTGCAATGGCGGACGGACCGGGGCGAGATCGGCAGAAGGGCCGATGAGCCGGGTGACGGGTTCTTCTACGTCGTCGACATGATGCCGCCGGTAGAGGAATGCTTCGAATGGCTGGAAGTCACCGAGGTGTTCACGACGGTTCCGGCATCGCAGATCGAAGCGGCGATGAGGGCATGGAACGGCATTCCCGGCCAACAGACGGTGGACTTCGACGAATTCCGGAAGGGTCTGAAGCTGAAGCGCCCGTCGAGGATGGAGCAAAGAAGGGCTGCGGACCGGGTGATCGCGCAGGTGGAGAGGAAGCTGGCAAAGGCCTCGTACCGTGAGTTGCTGGAGAAATACGGCTACGGGACGCTGGTGGTGGGTATGCCGCTCTGGTTCGCAACTCATCCCGACGACCCGTTCCGGGCCGAAAACGCGCTCGACGACTTCATGACGCGAACGGGGCTGGGCCTTGAGGATATCGAGCGCAGGATACTGAAGAAGCCGAACTGCCCGTTCCGGAGGGTCATCGTGACATGGGACACGACTCCGCAGGCGTGGCGGGACTGGCACGAAAGAAAGTCGGACGGATATGAAGAGGCGGCCTCCGCGAGCCTGGACAACTCCATCGCCATGGCGCTGTGGGGGACGCTCTCGGACAGTCTGGAAAAGGCTGTATCCGATGCGAAACTCCCGGAGAGCGAGGCGCCGTCATTCAGCATGCATCTCGACGCGAAGGTGCAGAAGAAGGCAACTGGCAAGGGACCCTATCCGGCAATCGTCCAGACTGTCCGGAAACTCATCCGCGAGCAGGGGAGCGGAAATCCCCTTGGGCTCGGGACAATGTTGAGGTGGAGGATCGCCCTGCTGCTCTGCAAGCTGCTGTGTTTCGTGAGGCTTCGCGGACTCGAAGGGCTGGAGCGATGGGTCATGCGCAAGTTTTCCGTATCGCACGCGTGGCGCGTGGGGGCCTTAGGGCGAAAGATGCGGCGGCTCTATCGGGAAAGCAGACGAAGGTATCGGGTGCGCAACGGGGCGGCGCCCGGCTAATCGTCCGGCCCTTCAAGGATCGACTTCTGGAATTCGCGCGTGGCCTCGACCAACCGGTCCAGCTCCTCGCCGCGCCCCTGGCTGACCATTTCATCGCGCTTCAGCGTTGCCAGGATGTGGGTGCTGCGGAATATCCGTTCGATCAGCTCCGCATGGTGCGCCGGAAGGGCGTCTCCATGGGCGCCGTATCGCCCGCCGGCGACGCCGAGCGCGGCATGGCGCACGAAGGCCGCGGCGTTCATGTCGCGCTCGGCGGCGGCCTTTTCGACCGTTTGCCACTCCGAATCGGAGAAGCGGATCGAGCGGGCGCGGCGGGACGCGCCGCCCTTTTCCTCCGATCCCGGTCCGGCTTCCGTCGCATTGTTCGTCGTTTCGGTCATTCCGGCAGCTCCGGCAGGTCGGCAGCGCGTGTCAATTGCGATCGGAAACTTCCCGTCTTCCGGATCGAAAGGCTCCCATCCAGGGCGCGATGAGCGGCCGTCGCGGCGATTCCCCGCCCGCTCGGAGCCGCTCCGGGGCGTATGCTCATGGCATACGGAACCGGCGCGGAGGGGCGGGTCGGGCGTATGCTCGGAGCATACAGGACCGGCGGCCGGGATGCGAGGGACGTATGCTCCGAGCATACGCAAGATCGCAAGGCCAGGGATTTCAAGGGGATAGGCTCCGTATGCTCTGAGCATACAAGCCGCCAAACAAGAACCGGGCGGCGAAGGTCGTCGAAAGGTGGCATATGGCCCTGCAAGGCCGGTCCCTGCGCGCGCATGCGCCCTCTGCATCATCGATGCGTGGGGTGTGAGACCCAAGGCCGCCCCGGGCGGTCGGGACGACCGAAATGCGCAGCATTGAGGATGGGGAAATCGACGCCGGGGAACCCGGCGGAGGGGAGCCGCGGCGGCGTTTGAGCGGACGGCCTCGCCGACGCGAGCGAG
>JAJEAZ010000088.1 GCA_022824105.1 Alphaproteobacteria bacterium | reverse complement strand
AGCCCGAACACGTCCTTCACATAGAACACATCGACCACCCGCTCGCCATAGGTGGCGATGCGGGCCGTCGTGATCCGGAGGCTGAGGTCGGAGAGCGCGCGCGCCACGTCGAACAGGAAGCCCGGACGGTCGCGCCCGTTGACCTCGATCACGGTGTGGGTGGCCGACGCGCGGTTGTCGATCAGGACGCGGGGCGGCACGGTGAATACCGCGGTGCGCGAAGGCCAGCCGCGCCGCCGCCGGACCTCGTGCCGGAGGTCGATCTCGCCCCCCAGCGCCTCCCGCACCCGGCGCTCAAGCGCCTGCAATTGGCGCGAGCCGGTCACCGCCCTGGCCTCGGCATCCTGGACTTGGAAGGTGTCGATGGCGATGCCGTCCGCGAAGGTGAACACCCGGGCCTCGACGACGCTCATGCCCGAGGCCGCGAGCGCGCCCGCGAAACGCGAGAAGAGGCCCGGATGGTCGTGCGCGCAGAACACCACCTCGGCGACCGCCCGGCTCTCGTCGATACGCGCCTTTACCGACAGCGCCGAGGGATCGTCCCGGACCTCCGCGATCATGCCGGCATGATGCACGAGGGTGTCGCGGTCCCAGGCGAGCCAGTAGCTGGCGGGCGCGGCGTCGGCAAATGCCGCGAAGACCTCGTCGGACCAACCGGAGAGCGCAGCGCGAAGCTCGTCCTGCGCCCCGCTTACCCGCTCGGCGGCGGCGAGCCGGATATCGCCGCCGGCCAGCAATTCCTCGGTCTTGAAATAAAGCTCGCGCAGGAGCGCGGCTTTCCAGGCGTTCCAGACATTGGGCCCGACCGCGCGGATGTCGGCGACCGTCAGCACCAGCAGCAGGCGCAGCCGCTCCGGCGACTGCACGAGGTCGGCGAAATCCGCGATGGCGCGGGCATCGTTGAGGTCCAGCTTGAAGGCGGCGGCGCTCATGGCGAGATGGTGGCGCACCAGCCAGGAGACCGTCTCGGTCTCCTCCGCGCTCAGGCCCAGTTCCGGCCCGTGCCTGAGCGCGTCCTCGGCCCCGAGCGCCGAATGGTCGCCGCCCCGCCCCTTGGCGAGGTCGTGCATGAACACCGCCAGATAGAGCGCCCGGCGCGAGAGCACCTTGTGGACCACCTCCGAGGCGACCGGAGCCTCTTCCCGGAGTTCGCCCCGCTCGATGCGGTGCAGGATGCCGATGGCCCGGATCGTGTGCTCGTCCACCGTGTAGGTGTGGTACATGTCGTATTGCATCTGCGCCACGACCCGCCCGAACACGGGGATGAGGCGGCCGAGCAACCCTGCCTCGTTCATCCGCCGGAGCGTGACATCGGGCGCTTTCTCCGAGGTCAGCATGTCCAGGAAAAGCGACGCCGCTTCCGGCCGGCGGTGGAAGCCGGAATCGATCCGGCGCAGGTTCCGCGTCACCTGCCTGAGCGCCGCCGGGTGGATATCCAGTTCGTGTTGCTGCGCCTCGCGGAACAGCCGCAGCATGGTGGCCGGGTCTTCGGCGAAAGCCTCCTCCTGCGCAAGATTGAGCCAGCCGCCCTCGGCGGTGAACGGCCCCGTCTGCCTGTCCCGGGTCAGCAGCCGCGAGATCGAGAACAGCGGCCTGCGGCGATGTTCGTCCTCCAGCGCGGCGCAGAAGATGCGCGTCAGGTCGCCCACCTTCTTCGCCTCCAGGTAATAGTGCTTCATGAAGCGCTCGACCGGGCGGGCGCCGGCCCGGCTGCGGTAGCCGAGGCGCGCAGCGATCTCCGGCTGGAGGTCGAAGGTCAGCCGCTCCTCGGCCCGCCCGGCCAGATAGTGCAGATGGCAGCGCACGGTGGACAGGAAGCGCTCGGCCCGGACGAAGGCGGCAAGTTCGGCGGGCGAGAACACGCCTTTCGGCTCCAGTTCGCTCACCTCGTCTACCCGGTAGAGATATTTGGCGATCCAGTAGAGGGTGTGGAGGTCGCGCAGCCCGCCCTTGCCCTCCTTGACGTTCGGCTCCACCACATAGCGGCTGTCGCCGAAGCGCAGATGGCGCTCGTCGCGTTCGGCCAGCTTGCGCTCGGCGAACTCCGGTCCGGTCTTCCTGACAAGCTCCGCCGCGAAACGCAGGCGGAACTCCTCGTAAACCCCGATTTCGCCCCACAGGAAGCGCGTCTCCAGCAGGCTGGTGCAGATCGTCGTGTCCCGGCCGGCGAGGCGGAGGCACTCCTCGACCGAGCGGGTGGCGTGGCCCACCTTGAGGCCCGTGTCCCAGAGCAGCAGGAGCACATATTCGACGACCTGCTCGACCCTCGGCGTCACCTTCCAGGGCAGCAGGAACAGGAGGTCGAGGTCCGAATAGGGCGCGAGGCTGCCGCGTCCGTAGCCGCCCTGGGCCGCCAGCGCGAAGCGGTCGCCGGTGGTCGGGTTGGCGGCCGGGAACATCGTTCCGGCCACGAAGTCGAACAGGCCGCCGGCAATGCGGTCCATGCCCGCGGAAAGGCCGCGCATCGCGATATCGGCGGGCTGCCCGGCCTCGAACGCGGCGCGCACGGCCCCGCGCGTCTCGTCCACGCCTTCCTTCAGGATTGCGAGCACCCGGTCCCGGCCGGGCCTCGGCCCGGAGCCGAGCGCATCGAGCCGGGCGACCGTCCGCGCCGCGTGCCGGGCGCTTTCCCCGGCATATTGCAAGCCGGCTCCGTCCACGCGCCTTGCCCCCGCTGCGTTCTGGCGCGACCATGGGCGGCAGAGGGCGGCCCGTCAAGGCGGCGGGCGGCGCCCGATGCAGCCGATTGAAAAGCGCAGCCTCTACGGCCATATCCGGTGAATATCCGCACTCCGCAGTGTTCCCTGCGCGCATTCAGGATATGGTGCGCCGCATCAGGAGGCGACCGATATGGAGATAACTGCACCGGCCATTGCCGCCGCACTCGAAAAGCTTCGGGAACTTCCCACTCCCGTCTGCGGCTGGCAGGTCGAAACCGGATCCGACGCCACCGACGATCCTGCTGTATGGGTATGGGCCATGCTTGAGCGGGACAATGTCGATCGCGCCACGCGCTCCCGCCTGCGCGACATCGTTCGCAACGCCGTTCACGCCGCGACCGGACCTTCCATCTGGGTTTATGTGCGCTTCCGCGCCGCCTCCGAGATGGAACAGGCATAGTGAGTTTGCATGACGACCTGCTCCGCCAAGCGTCACATCTTGCTCGCAAGGAGCCAAGACGTCCCTCCCAGGCCAGTCTGCGCCGTGCTGTATCGGCCTCCTATTACGCGCTTTTTCATCTGCTCGTGGACGAAAGCACCAGGCTCATGCTCTCCGGGCACGCGCGCGAACCCCTCCGCCGCTGCCTGGCTCGCGCTTTCCACCATGGCACAATGAAAAGGGCCTCCCGGCAATTTTCCACCGGCGGCGTGTCCGAGAAGCTTCTCAGCGGCTATCATCCGCAACCCCTTCAAGCGCCTCTCCGCCGGGTCGCTTCGGCATTTTGCGATCTCTAGCAGGCCCGCCACGAAGCCGACTACAACCTTGCAAACCGGTTCACGCGCCAGGAGGCGCTCGACCTTATCGACCGTGCGCAAGAGGCTTTCGACGACTGGCGCACCGTTCGCGGAACCCTGCAGGCCGATACCTACCTCACCGGCCTCCTCGCCCTGGAGGCGATGCAAAGCTAGACACTTGCAAAGCGCCTTGCTCCCGCTGCCTTCAGGCGCGACCATGGGCGGTGCCGGATGCAGTCACGGGAGGGGTTTATGGGCAACGGGATTCTGGCGGTGTGGACCGACTGCGCCGCGGATGGCGAAGCGGACTTCAACGAGTGGTACAACCGCGAGCACCTGCCTGAGCGGGTGGGGGTGCCGGGTTTTCTGAAGGGGGTGCGCTACCGCGCCGTCGACGCCGACCGGGGCTATTTCACCTGGTACCGGACGAAGACCGTCGGCGTGCTGGCGTCGAAACCCTATCGCGACCGCCTGAACGACCCGACCGAATGGACGGCGCGCGTGATGCATGTCTTCCGCAACACCATCCGCTCGGCAATGACAGTCGAGGGCGAGACGGGGGAAGCGTCTGTCGGCGCCTGGGCGGCGGTGCTGCGCGCCGATGAGGGGCTTGGCGCGGTCGATCTGGAGGCGCTCGCTGGGGCCGGGGAGGCGCTGAGCGCGTCACGCTGGCATCTCGACATGGGGGCAACGGGGAGCCCCACCGTCGAAGCCTCGATCCGCGGGCCGGACACCCAGGCGGCGCGGGCGGTGCTGGTGCAGACGACGACGGAAGCAGCGGCGCGGCGCGCGGCCGCGGCGCTCGCGGGACAGGGCGAGGTCGGCGTCTATGCGCTGATGACGGTGCTCGCCAGCGAGGACCTGACGGGTTGAAACCGGCGGTGCCGGCCACGACGACACGGAGGAAGACGAAATGGTGGAGCCGAGGGGGCTCGAACCCCTGACCTTCGCATTGCGAACGCGACGCTCTCCCGGCTGAGCTACGGCCCCACAGATTGCACGACTCCGCCTCTAGGCGGCAGCCGGGAAGCGGGGTTATGTTCAACGCGCCGGAGCCTGTCAAGGCCGGCGCAAGCCGAGTCCACCCGCCGGAGGCGTTGGGGCCCATGAATGTCATTCTCGTGCCGCTGCTCCAGCTTCTCGATGTCGTGCTGGAGCTCTACCAGATCGTCCTGATCGTCTGGGTGGTGTTCAGCTGGCTCGCCGCCTTCAATGTCGTCAACACCGCGAACGGCTTCGTGCGCACGGCGATGAACGTGCTCTGGCGGCTGACGGAACCGGCGCTCCGCCCGATCCGGCGCTTCGTGCCGCTGATCTCCGGGCTGGACTTTTCGCCGCTGATCCTGCTGCTCCTGATCTACTTCCTGCGCGGCGTGGTCGGGCGCATGATCTATTCCATGGCCTGAGGGGGAGGACGTTCCATGAGCGGAGCGCGCATCATCGACGGCAAGGCGCTGGCGGCGAAGCTGCGCGAGCGCGTGGCGGCGCAGGTCGCGGCGCTGGCGGAAACGGTCCGGCCGGGCCTCGCCGTGGTGCTGGTCGGCGAAGACCCGGCAAGCGCGGTCTATGTCCGCAACAAGAACCGCGAGACGCAGGCTTCCGGCATGGCCTCCTTCGAACACAAGCTGCCGGCGGACACGCCCGAGGCGGAGCTGCTGGCGCTGGTGGAGAGGCTGAACCGCGACCCCGCGGTGCACGGCATCCTGGTGCAATTGCCGCTGCCGGACGGGATCGATTCCGCCAAGGTGCTGCGCGCTATCGACCCGGCCAAGGACGTGGACGGCTTCCACCCGGAGAATGTCGGCGCGCTCTGGACCGGCGCCCCGGCGCTCGCCCCCTGCACGCCGCGCGGCTGCATGACCATGCTTGCCGAGGTCCACCCCGAGGGGCTGGTTGGCAAGCGCGCGGTGGTCGTCGGGCGCTCCAACATCGTCGGCAAGCCGATGGCGGCATTGCTGCTCGCCCAGCACTGCACGGTGACGCTCGCGCACTCCCGCACGCAGGACCTGCCCGGCGTCTGCCGCAGCGCGGACATCCTGGTGGCGGCGGTCGGTCGGGCGCGCATGATCGAGGGCGATTGGGTCCAACCCGGCGCGACGGTGATCGATGTCGGCATCAACCGCATACCGGCAGACGGGGGCAAGACGCGGCTGGTCGGCGATGTCGATTTCGCGGGCGCTTCGGAGGTTGCCGGCGCCATCACACCGGTGCCCGGCGGCGTCGGCCCGATGACGATCGCCTGCCTGCTCGCCAACACGGTGACCGCCGCCTGCCGGCTGGCGGGCGTGGCGGAGCCGGAGGTCTAGCCGCCGTGACCGCCATCGGAGAGGAAGCGGGCAGCACCCGCGAGGGGGCGCTCGCCCGCATCCGCGAACACTATGACAGCGGCGCGTTCATCGAGACGCTCGCGCGCCGGGTGGCGGTGCCGTCCACCAGCCAGGACCCGGCCTTCGCGCCGCATCT
>JAJEAZ010000104.1 GCA_022824105.1 Alphaproteobacteria bacterium | reverse complement strand
CGAGGCCCCGGTCCGGTTTTCCGCCGTCTCGATGCGTTCGATCCTCGACGGCGTCGCGTCGCGCGTGGAGGAAGCGAGCGAAACGGCGCGCTATCTGGCCGGCCTGCTCATCTTTCTCGGCCTCATCGGCACATTCTGGGGACTGATCCAGACGGTCTCCGCCATAGGCGATGTCATAGGCGGGCTGGAGATCGCCGCAGGCAGCCTCACCGGCGTCTTCGAAGAGTTGAAGACCGGCCTCGATGCGCCGCTCGCGGGCATGGGCACGGCGTTCAGCTCCTCGCTGTTCGGGCTGTCCGGCGCGCTGGTGCTGGGTTTCCTGGACCTCCAGGCGTCGCAGGCGTCGAGCCGGTTCGTGAACGAGCTGGAAGAGTGGCTGTCCTCGCTCACCCGCCTTGGCTCCAGCGGCACGGGCTTCGCCGACGGCGAGCATTCGGTGCCGACCTACATCCAGGCGCTGCTTGAAACGACGGCCGAGAACCTGGAGGACCTGCGCCGGATCGTGGGCCGGGCGGAGGAGGGCCGCCATTCGGTGAACCGCAATCTCGAGTCCTTGTCCGAGACATTGGCGGGCCTCGCCTCACAGCTGCAAACCAGCCAGGCGGCTCATGCCCGGCTCGCCGAGGAGCAGATCGAGACGCAGACGTTGCTGCGCCGGGTGCTGGAAGGCGGACAACGCGGCGGCCTGGACGAAACGACCCGCCGGCATATCGCAAGCCTGGATTCCCTGCTGTCGCAGATGCGCGATGAGTTGCGGTCGGGGCGCAACGAGCTGATCGACGACCTGCGCAACGAGATCAAGCTGCTGGCCCGCACCGTCTCCGCCCGTCTGGAGGACCGCCGGTGAGCGAACGGGTCCTGATCGTCGATTTCGGCAGTCAGGTGACGCAGCTCATCGCCCGCCGGGTCCGGGAGGCGGGCGTCTATTCCGAGGTTCATCCCTTCAACAGGGTGGATGGCGCCTTCGTCGCGGACTTCGCGCCGATAGCGGTCATTCTTTCGGGCGGGCCGGCGTCGGTTGCGTCATCCTCGGCGCCGTCTGCCCATCCGGCGTTGTTCGAGGCCGGCGCGCCGGTGCTGGGCATCTGCTACGGGCAGCAGGTGATGGCGGCGCAGATGGGCGCTCATGTCCGGCCCGCCGACCACCGGGAGTTCGGGCGCGCGACCGTGGAAGCGGTGGCGGATTGCGCGCTGTTCGAGGGCGTCTGGGAACCGGGCGGGCGCTACCCGGTCTGGATGAGCCACGGCGACCGGGTCGAGACGCTGCCCGAGGGGTTCCGGGTCGCCGCGCGCAGCGACGCCGCGCCCTACGCCGCCATTGCCGACGAAAGCCGCGGGCTCTACGGCGTGCAGTTCCACCCCGAGGTCGTGCACACGCCCGACGGCGCCGGGCTGATCCGCAATTTCGTCCGCCGGATCGCCGGGGCGAAGGGCGGCTGGTCGATGGCGGCCTTCCGGGAAACGGCCGTGGCGCAGATCCGCGCGGAGGTCGGCGGCGGGCGGGTCGTGTGCGGGCTCTCCGGCGGCGTGGACAGCACCGTGGCCGCGCTGCTGCTGCATGAGGCGGTCGGGGACCGGCTGCACTGCATCTTCGTGGACACAGGCCTGATGCGCGCGAACGAGGCCGAGGAGGTGGTGGGCCTGTTCCGCAGCCATTTCAACATCCCGCTGGCGCATGCCGATGCGGGCCCGCTGTTCCTCGAGCGTCTGGCCGGCGTCGAGGACCCGGAGAGCAAGCGCAAGATCATCGGCGCCGCCTTTGTCGAGCTGTTCGAGGCGGAGGCCGCGAAGCTCGGCGGGGCGGACTTTCTCGCCCAGGGAACGCTCTATCCGGACGTCATCGAGTCGGTCGCGTTCGACGGCGGCCCGTCGGTCACGATCAAGTCGCACCACAATGTCGGCGGCCTGCCCGAGCGCATGGGGCTCGGGCTCGTCGAGCCGCTCAGGATGCTGTTCAAGGACGAGGTGCGCGCGCTCGGCCAGGAACTCGGCCTGCCGGACCGCTTCGTCGGGCGCCATCCCTTTCCGGGCCCGGGGCTGGCGATCCGGATGCCGGGCGCGGTGGAGCCGGACAAGCTGGAGGCGCTCCGGCGGGCCGACGCCATCTTCCTGGAGGAGATCCGCCGTGCGGGGCTCTATGACGACATCTGGCAGGCCTTCGCGGTGCTGCTGCCGGTGCGCACGGTGGGCGTGATGGGCGACGACCGCACCTATGAGCAGGCCTGCGCGCTCCGCGCCGTCACCTCCGCCGACGGCATGACGGCGGATTTCTACCCCTTCGACGCGGTTTTCCTGGGACGGGTTGCGGTCCGGATCGTCAACGAAGTACCGGGGATCAACCGCGTCGTCTACGACGTGACCTCCAAGCCGCCCGGCACCATCGAGTGGGAATAGCCGGCCTCAGTCCACCGCCACGCCGTATTTCTCGCCGAGCGCCCTGAACTGGTTCCAGGTGGCGTCCTCGATGTCGATGCCGTCCGCCCGGCGCGTTGCGGCGGTGCGCCGCTCGATCTCGCCGGGCGCGAGCACTTCCTCGACGCCCGCGGCGGCGCGCGTGCTCTTCAGATAGTCCACGAACTCGTCCACCTCGCGCCCGAACTCGTCCGGGTCGCGGAAGGCGGCGGCCTTGAAGAGCGCGAGGAAACAGCCGTCATTGTGCCGCCCCGACGGCTCGACGCCGAAGCCGAGCCCGGTCAGCAGGCCTGAGAGGATTTCCACCATCGCGGAGAGGCCGTAGCCCTTGTGCCCCTCGCTCCCGCCGAGCGGCAGCAGCACCGCGCCCTTGCCGAAATCACTGGGGTCCGTCGAGGCTCCGCCGTCAGAGCGCACGATCCAGCCTTCCGGAATCGGCTTGCCGCGCGCCTGGGCGAGCTTGATCTTGCCGGCGGCGACCGCCGAGGTGGCCATGTCGATCAGCACTGGCTCGCCGCGCGCAGACGGCACCGCCATGGCTATCGGGTTGGTCCCGAGCCGCGCTTCCGCGCCGCCGAACGGCGCCACGCTCTTGGCCGAGCGGCCGGAATCGGCGGTCATCATGGCGATGAAGCCGGCTTTCGCCGCCATGGTCGGGTAGGCGCCGAGACGCCCGACATGGCTTTGCCGGAAGATCGTGCAGGCGGCGACGTTCTGCGCCTCGGCCTTCTCCATGGTGAGCTTGAGCGCCCGCTCGGCGATCGCGTAGCCGAAGCCCCAATGGCCGTCCACCACGGTCGTCGTCGGGCTCTCGCGGACGATCTCGAAAGGCGCGCCGGGGATGATATGGCCCTTTTCCACCCGGTCGATATAGATCGGGATCTGGATCGCGCCGTGGCTGTCATGGCCGCAGAGATTGGCGTCCACCACATGGCGCGCGACGGTTTCCGCCTCGTCATCGGGCGTGCCGCAGGCGGCCAGCAGGCGGCGGATGGTGTCTTCCAGTTTCCCGGCGGCGATGATCGGCATGGGGCGCGGTTCCTCTCTCACATGGCGCGACTTCGGAGCATGGACCGGCTACGGTGCCGGGGTCCAGTCCGGAAAAGGCGTGCGCCGGGGGGAACATTGGATGGGCAACGGTAGCTACGAGCAGCTGGAGCGCCGCTTTGCGCGCATCGGCGACCTCAATGCGGCGGCGCGGACGGTGCGCTGGTATTCGCTGACCTACGGGCCGCCCGGGGGCGAGGCCTCGCGGGGGCACCAGCTGGCCACTCTCGGCGGGCTCGCGCATGAGCTGCTGACCGCGCCGGAGGCCGCCGAGGCGCTGGCGGCCGCGGAAGCGGGCGAGCCCTGGCAGGCGGCCAATCTCAGGGAAATGCGCCGTCTGCACACCGCCGCCGTCGCCGTGCCTTCGGAGCTGGTGGAAGCGAAGGCGCGAGCCGTCTCCAGGGCGCAGGCGGTGTGGCATGCGGCGCGCCCCGAAGGCGACTTCGCCGCGTTCCTGCCGGCGCTCCGCGACGTTGTGGAACGGACCCGGGAGGACGCGCGGATCAAGGGCGAGGCGCGGGGCCTTGCGCCTTACGATGCGCTGCTCGACACCTACGATCCGGGCCGGCGCAATGCGGAGGTCGCGGCCATGTTCGGGGAACTGGAAGCGGTCCTGCCGGGCGTGATCGACAAGGTGCGGGGCGGTCCGAAACCGCCGGGGCCGGAGGGGCCGCGGGAGGGCCTCGAGAGAATCGCCCGGCGGATGATGGCCATGCTGGGGCTGGAAGAGCGGCATGTGAGGCTCGACGAGTCCGCGCACCCGTTCTCCACGGGCGAGCAGGACGATGTGCGCATCACCACCCGCTGGTCGGGGCCGCCGGGCGAGGCCCTGATGGGGGTTCTGCACGAAAGCGGACACGCGCTCTATACGCGCGGGCTGCCCGAACAATGGCGTCGCCAGCCGGTCGGCCGGAACCGGGGCATGACCGCGCATGAAAGCCAGTCGCTGTCCATCGAGATGCAGGCCTGCCGTTCGCGGGCCTTCGCCGTCCACTATGCGCGCCTGCTGGAAGAGGAGTTCGGCCCGGACGGCGCATGGGAGCCGGCGCGGCTCTACGGCGTGCTGACCCATGTCGAGCCGGGCCTGATCCGCGTCGAAGCCGACGAGGTCAGCTATCCGCTGCACATCGCGGTCCGCCACCGCTGCGAAACCGCGCTGATCTCGGGCGCGCTCGACCCGGCGGACCTGCCGGACGCCTTCGACGATGCGGTCGAGGCCCTGCTCGGCATCCGCCCGCCCGGGCCGCGGGAAGGCTGCATGCAGGACATCCACTGGTCGGGCGGGTCCTTCGGCTATTTCCCCACCTACACGCTCGGCGCGCTGATGGCGGCGCAGCTTGCCGAAGCCATGCGGGCGGCGCTGCCCGATCTCGACCGGGAAGTCGAGCGCGGCAATTTCCGCCCGCTGGTCGGCTGGCTCAGGGAAAACGTCCACAGCAGGGGCTGCCTTGATGCGTCCTCGGACGGCCTCGTCAAACAGGCGACGGGCCGCCCGCTCGACACCGGCGCCTTCCTCCGCCATGTCGAGGAGCGCTACTCCGGCTGACGGCCCGTCCCGAAGGCCGCCGCAATTCCCCCTCCCGGTTGCGGGATCATGGAAGCGTCCAGTCTTCGCAAAGCAGCCCCTCGACGCGGTCGAACTCCCGGCTGTTGGCGGTGACGAGCACCAGGTTCCGGGCGCGCGCCTGGCCGGCGATCATCAGGTCGTACGGGCCGATCGGTGTTCCTGCGGCTTCGAGTTCGCTGCGCACCGCGCCCGCCACGCGCGCATCGCCGGCGTCGAACGGCACGATCTCGAACGCCAGCCGGTCGAGCAATTCGAGATTGCGGTCGGCGTACCGGCTCTTGCAGGCGCCGTAGTAAAGTTCGTATGCAACCGGCGCGGGCAGGCCGATATCTGCGGGAGCGAGGCGGCGCAGGCGCGCCTGCAGCGGCGGCGAGGCGTCGTTGAGCAGGGCGATGCAGGCGTTGGTGTCAAACAAGTAGCGCATCAGCGGAAGGCGCTGCCGAGTCGCGACCGCGGCGGAAGCGCCGGCTGGTTGCGGCCCGCGGCGAAGAAATCCTCCGAGAACCGGCCCGCAATATCGTCGAGCCAGTCCCAGTCCGATGCGACGGGTTCGAGGATTACTGCGGCGCCCTGCCGGCGGATGCGGACTTCGGCGCCTTCCATCCGGAATTCCTTCGGCAGCCGGACGGCTTGCGAACGGCCCGACCAGAAGAGTTTGGCGGTTGCGGTCATCGGAAGCTCCATGACGAGATATGGCAACGATATATACCTTGCCGGGCCCCGGCAGTCCAGCCGCGTATCGAGGGACGGTCCTGAGCCTGTCGACGGAGGCGCGGTGAGCGGGACGTAGCCGGACCTCCGGGCGCACCGGATGCAGGCCGACGCGAGATGTGCGCATACGGTAGCCCCGCAAGCGGGGAGGGAAGTCCCGAATCGGGGCCGTTGACATGATGTCCGGCTGGCCCGGGCGGCGTTTCCGCTGCTTCCGCCGGCTTCGCCTCCTTTCCCGCCAGCGTCCCGACACCCTCAATTTTGCAGGATTTACGGGTAACACCCCTTTTATGATGGGTATAACCTCCCTTTTTTGGTATCGTGTTCATCTGAAGAACCGTCTTGTGGACGAATATGGTGATCGGGAGGGGGACGATGTTGCAAACCTTCGAAGCGGACGCCCCTGTACGCCCGTTTCCCCCCTCATCCCGAGTAGCGGCGCCAGCCGCGTATCGAGGGACGGTCCTGAGCCTGTCGAAGGAGGAGCGCGGAGCGGGGCGTAACCGGACCTGCGGGCGCGCCGGATGCAGGCCGACGCGAGATGTGTGCATACGGGAGTGTTCTTGCCGGAGGCCACCAGCGAATCGATACACGAATTTCTCAAAGGTTTGCCGGTGGACAACCGGGCAATCAGCCATTGGACATGTTTAGCATGAAGTTTGGAATTAAGAGGACGCCAGAGCGCATCGGTGCGTCCGCGCGGGCATGACCGCCCCGCGCTTCGCACCACCGAGGCCGGCCCCCGGCTCGTCTGAGCGCCGTTTCCTTCCCCCTTCCCGTTTCCAGCTTGCCCTCGGATGGCGTGCGGTTCCATGCGCGCTCGCCGCCATCCTGGCCCTCGGCGCCTGCGGGGGCGGCGGCGGAGCGCCGAGCGGCCCGGGCGGGGGCGGCGGCGGGGCGCCGAGTGGCCCGGGCTCGGTGAACCTCCCGAATCCATGGCCGCTTGCCGCGACGGTGCAGGGGTCGACGCTGACGATAACCTTCAACAAACGCCTGAACCCGAATCCGGCGCCGGCGGCGAACAGGTTCCGTCTCTATTTCAGGAACAGCAACAAAGCAACGTTGGTCCCCACCGGCGCCCGGGTGGACGGCAAGACGGTCGTCGTGACCCTGCCCTCGGCGGTGTCTGAAACCGACCGTATGGAATTCGAGTACATGTCGTCCGGCTCCGACTGCATCACGAGCAACCCCTGTATCCGGGACCTTGCGGGCAACTTCGCGCCCCTTATCGAAATCTGGTGGGTGACCTACGGTCCGCCCCCGCCGGAGGGCGGGCCGTATCCGTCGCGGGGCAGGGGCCTGCCGAACATCCGCGGCACATACGAGGACATTGCGGAGGATCCGTTGGCGTCGCCGAGCGGGTCGGCGGCGTCCGCGCTGGCGGCGATAGGCCATCGCTCGCTGACGAGCGTACTCGACAACATCGGCCCGCGAATGGCGGCCCCGGTTCCGTCGAGCGGGCTGACGCTGGCGGGCGAAACGGTGACGCTCGCCCGCGGCGGGCCTCGCGGAGGCGGAGCGGACATGTCCGGCGGGCGGGCCGGCTTCGCCGGGGACGGCGAGGGCCGCGCCTCCGCCGCCGGGAGCCGGAGCGTGAAGGCCGGGGAATTCCTGTACGGGAGCGCCTTTTCGCTGACGCTGGGCGCGCCGGAGGGGTCCGGGGCGCCGTCGTCGCCGCTATGGTCCGTATGGGGCCGGGGCGATTACGGGCGCTTCGCGGGCCGTCCCGAACCGGGGACGCGCTACGAGGGCCGGCTGCGGACGGCCTGGCTCGGCGTGGATGCGCGGGCCGGGCCGTGGGTGGCGGGCCTGGCGGTGAGCCGCGGGAGGGGCGAGGCGGACTACGGCTTCGACGACGGGGGCGCGCCGGGGCGGGGCCGTTCGGAGACGGCGCTGACGGCGCTCTACCCCTACGGGCGCTGGACCCTGCCGGGCGGCCTGGAGCTGTCCGGCGTGCTGGGCGCGGGCCGGGGCGAGGCGCGGCACAGCCTGAATGGGGGCGCGCCCGGGACGAGCCGCCTCTCCATGCGGATGGGATCGGTGGGGCTGCGCCACGAGTTTCCCCGGCTTGCGGAGACCCGCCTGGCGGCGCGGGGGGATGCGAGCCTCGTGCGCATGGAGACCGGGGACGGTCCGGGCCACGCGGACGGGCTGACGGCGGACGTCTGGCGGGCGCGTCTGGGTCTGGAGGCCTCGCGGCGCTTCGCGCTGGACGGGGAGACGGCGTTCACGCCCTTCGTCGAGGCGGCGGGCCGCCGCGACGGCGGCGACGGCCTTGCCGGGACCGGGCTCGAGGCGACGGGCGGGCTGCGCTACACGGCGCCGCGTCTGCACCTGGAGGCGCGCGGGCGCTGGCTGGCGGTGCACTCGGAAGAGGGCGCGCGCGAGAGCGGCGCGAGCGTGACGGCGCGGGTCGGCCCCGGGGCGCACGGGCTACTGGATTCACACATCGTGCTTGAGTTGGTATCCGCGTTGTATAGCTCGGAACTGGTAGAGGCCATGGAGCATGACGACGGGTCCGGGTTTTCCATAGTATCCGGTCCATCCTCCGAGGCGGGCGCAGACCCATGC
>JAJEAZ010000409.1 GCA_022824105.1 Alphaproteobacteria bacterium | reverse complement strand
GCCTGCTCTGACAGGTCTGGAGCGGGCAGCGCACGCCGCATCGCCGACACCTCGCTCCGCGACGGCAGGAGGCCGGGCAGCGGGGCAGGGGGCAGCCTGGCGGGCAGGCGCGGGAGACGCGTGACCGCGCCGCCGGCCCGCATTCACTTCACCTATCGACACGGAGATCGCCATGTTCGACGCCCCCCACGCATCGGAGACGCTCGCGCGTCCGTCCCTTCCCGCAAACCCTGTCGCCCGCGCCGACGCGATCCTGGCAGCCGCGCGGGCCATGCTGCCCGTCCTGGAGGCCGGCCGCGCCCTCGATGCCGCAACCCTCCGGGCCGAGATGACGGACGCCTTCGGCGCATCCGACGCAGCCGGAGCCTGGTCCTGGAAGGACGCCTACGAGGCCGCCGAGGCAGCGGTCGTCATGTTCGTCCAGCGGTTCGGCCGCCCCATGCGCAAGAGCGCGGGGGCCGGCCCGGACGGGCCGCGCCGCATGCTTGCGATGCTGGAGGAGGTCGCTGCGCTTGAGCCCTCGCATACCCGTCGCTCCGAGGACCAGCTGCGGCTGCAGCAGTTCTCGACGCCGCTGCCGCTCGCCTACGCGGCGCTGCAGGCCGCCGCGATCCGGCCCGAAGACACCGTGCTGGAACCGTCCGCCGGCACCGGCATGCTGGCCGTCATGGCCGAGTGCGCGCTCGGCGGACATTCCGGAGGCCGTCTCCGCCTCAACGAGATCGCCGCGGCGCGCGGCCGCATCCTGGCCGGGCTGTTTCCGGCCGCGGAAGTCACGTCCGTGGATGCCGAGACCGTCGCGGATCGCTTGCGCGACGTCCGTCCCACCGCCGTCATCATGAACCCGCCGTTCTCCGTCACGCCGGGCGTGGACCGGATCCGTCACGACGCCGACCTGCGCCATGTCCGCTCCGCGTTCTCGATGCTGCCGGCCGGCGGGCGACTGGTCGCGATCACCTCGGAGGGCTGCATCCCCGGTGACGCCGCCTGGACGGGCGAATTCGATCGTCTCGACCCGCCCGCGCGCCTCGTCTTCACGATGGCGATCGACGGGCGCGCCTACGCGCGGCGCGGCACGGGCTTCACCACGCGCCTGACCGTGCTGGACCGCAGCGCGGAGTCCGGCATCGATGTCGATCGCGCCGCACGCGCCGCCAATGCGGCCGAGCTGCTCGACGCGGTCATCGCCCAGGTGCCGCCGCGCCTCCAGGTCGCTCCGCTTCCGGAGCCGGCCGTGCCCGCCCGCGACCTGTTCGGGAAGCCCGACGCCAAGGTGCCGGCAGACCGGCGCAAGAGCCAGGCCTCCGCGACAGCGAACGCCGTGACGCCCCGCGATTGGGGTCCGGTGTCCGAACTGGCCGTCGAGTCCGGCCCGGTCGAGACCGTTGCCGGCGACGCCGGGCCCTACGCGTCCTGGCGGCCGGGCGCCGCGCGGATCCCGGGCGCCGTTCCCCATCCGACGCCGCTGGTGCAGTCCGCCGCCATGGCCGCCGTGCCGATGCCGGCCCCGGCCTACCGCCCGATGCTTCCGGACCGCGTCGTCGCCGAGGGCCTCCTTTCGGATGCGCAGCTGGAGAGCGTCGTGCTCGCCGGCGAGGCCCACTCCCGGCGCCTGGCCGCGACCTGCCGGATCGGTTCCGGATGGGAGACCGTCGAGCGCTGCGAGTGGACCGGACCCGGAACCGGCGGCGATGCCGAGACCGTCACGTCCGACGGCGAGACCCTCTCGGCCCCGGTGCGATTCCGCCGGGGCTGGATGCTGGGCGACGGCACCGGCTGCGGCAAGGGACGGCAGGTTGCCGCCATCATCCTCGAGAACCGGCTCCGAGGCCGGATGCGCGCGCTCTGGCTCAGCCAGTCCGACAAGCTCCTGGAGGACGCGCGGCGCGACTGGACCGCACTCGGCGGCCTCGACAGCGACGTCATCCCCCTGGGCCGCTTCCGCCAGGGCGCGGAGATCCCGCAGGACGAGGGAATCCTCTTCTGCACCTACGCGGCACTGCGCTCGCCGTCGCGCCAGGGCAAGCCCTCGCGCCTCGACCAGGTCGTGCAGTGGCTGGCCGGGTCGCTGGACGAGGACGATCGCCACGCCTTCGACGGCGTGATCGTGTTCGACGAGGCCCACGCCATGGCCAACGCGGCCGGCGCCAAGGGCGCGCGCGGCGAGGTCAGGCCCTCCCAGCAGGGACGGGCGGGGCTGCGCCTCCAGAACGCGCTGCCCGACGCGCGGATCGCCTACGTCTCCGCAACCGGGGCAACGACCGTGCCCGGCCTCGCCTACGCGGGCCGGCTGGGGCTCTGGGCCGCCGGAGAGACGCCTTTCGAGACGCGCGCCGAGTTCGTCTCCGCCATGGAGGCGGGCGGCGTCGCCGCGATGGAGGTCGTCGCGCGCGACCTCAAGGCGCTCGGGCTCTACCAGGCGCGGGCCCTGAGCTACGACGGCGTCGAGGTCGACATCCTGGAGCATCCGCTCACCCCCGAGCAGCGGCGCATCTACGACGCCTACGCTGGCGCGTTCAAGGTGATCCACGCCAACATCGAGGACGCGCTCAAGGCCACGGGCATCGTCCAGGACGGCGCGACGCTGAACCGCAACGCGAAATCCGCCGCCCTCTCCGCGTTCGAGGGCGCCAAGCAGCGGTTTTTCGGGCACCTCCTCACGGGGATGAAGTGCCCGTCGCTGATCCGCGCCGTCGAGGCCGACGTCGAGGCCGGGCGCTCCGCCGTCATCCAGCTGGTCTCCACCGGCGAGGCGCTGACCGAGCGGCGGATCGCGGAAATCCCCGCCTCCGAGTGGGACGACCTCAACATCGACCTTACGCCCAGGGACGGCATCCTGTCCTTCCTGGAGCACGCCTTCCCGGTGCAGCTGCAGGAGCCGTTCACGGACGAGGACGGAAACCTCATGAGCCGGCCGGCCGTCGACGATGACGGCAACCCGGTCATCTGCCGCGAGGCCGAGGCACGCCGCGACGCGCTGATCCTGAAGCTCGCCGCGCTGCCGCCGGTGCCCACCGCGCTCGACCAGGTCGTGCAGCGGTTCGGGCATGAGGCCGTGGCCGAGGTCACGGGCCGCTCGCGCCGCGTGCTGCGCATCACGGAGTCCGCAGGCGAGCGCCTCGCGCTCCGCACGCGCCCCACCTCGGCCAATCTCGCCGAGACCGCCGCCTTCATGGACGGGACGAAACGCGTCCTTGTCTTCTCGATGGCCGGCGGCACGGGCCGCAGCTACCATGCCGATCTCTCCTGCGAGAACACGGAGCGCCGCGTCCACTACCTCCTGGAACCCGGCTGGCGCGCCGACCAGGCGATCCAGGGGCTGGGGCGTACGCACCGCACGCACCAGGCGTCCGCGCCGCTCTTCCGGCCCGTCACCACGGACGTGAAGGGAGAGCGGCGCTTCATCGCCACCATCGCGCGGCGGCTGGATTCGCTGGGCGCCATCACGCGCGGCCAGCGCGACAGCCAGACGGCCATGGGCGGCGGCGGCCAGGCGCTCTTCCGCGAGAGCGACAACCTGGAGAGCCCCTATGCGCGGGCCGCGCTCCGGCAGTTCTACGGCGCGCTCTGGCGCGGAAGCGTCGAGGGCTGGACCGTCGAGCGGTTCCGGGACGCCACCGGCCTCTCGATCACCCACGAGGGCGCGCTGCGCGAGGATCTGCCGCCGATGCCGAAGTTCCTCAACCGGCTGCTCGCGCTGCCCATCGACGAGCAGAACGCGCTTTTCGCCGAGCTGGAGACCCGCATCGCCGCCAACATCGAGCAGGCGATCGAGGCGGGAACGCACGAGCGGGGCGTCGAGACCGTCGTCGCGGACTCGCTCAGGATCGCAGGGCGGGAAACGCTCCGCGAGCATCCCGGCGCCGGGGCCGCGACGGAACTGGTCGAGATCCAGCGCCGGGACCGGCTGGAGCCGCTCGGCGCGGACGCCGCGATCACGGCGGGCACGGCGCATCCCGGACCGGACGGACGGCCCCGGCTCCTCGTCAACGCGCGCTCGGAGCGCGCCGCCGTCCTCATGCCCGCGTCCTCCCGCATGCTGGAGGACGGCGGCGTCCTGGAGCGGGTGCAGCTGCTCCGGCCCGCCGGGCGCGACCGCATGGAGCTGCCGGCCTTCGCCGCCTCGAACTGGGAGGCGGCGAGCGAGATCCGCTGGCGCGCCCTCTGGGAGGCCGAGACGGCCGAGATGCCCAACCACCGCGACTCGCGCTTCTGGCTCGCCTGCGGCCTGCTCCTCCCGGCCTGGGACCGGCTGCCCGCCGAGAACATGCGGGTTCGGCGTCTCACCGCGGACGACGGGACGGCACTCATCGGCCGCGTCCTCGACGCCGGCCAGGTCCGCGCGGTGCGCGCCTCGTTCGGCCTGGACGGCGGCCCGGTCATGACCGGTGCCGAAGCGTACGAAGCCGTCCTGGACCGGGGCAGCTCCCTTTCGCTTGCCAACGGCTGGCGGCTCGCCCGGCGACGTTTCATGAACGCCAACCGGGTCGAGATCGAGGGCCCGGCCGACACCGACCTGGCCGCGCTCAGGCGCATGGGATGCACGGTCGAGATCGTGTCCTTCCGCGCGCGGATGTTCGCACCCGACGCGGGGGCCGTTGGGCGCGTCCTCGACCGCTGGCCGCTCGCGGCCTGAGCGCCGCCGCCGAAACCCGAACCCGCCTCCCGCCTGGTCGCCATTGGCCGGGCAGGGGACCGCAACCCCAAGGAGAACGCCATGACGCTCCAAGACCTGCCGAGCACCCCCAACTACTGTTTCGCCCCGGCCTACGACATCGACACCGAGACCCAGCAGATCGTGCTCGTGATCGAGGGCCTGGCCGGCCACGTCCCGACCTCGCTGATCGCGCTGACCCTCGACGACGCCGTGAACGTCTGTGATCGCCTCAACCGCCGTCTCGGCCATGATCGAGACGCTTGGTCCGCCATGGTCGCGGTTTCCATGTGGCCGAAGGACCGCCCAGGCAAGCGGACCCTGCACTGAGCCGTACCCCGCCGGTCCTCCGGAGGCAGGGGGAAGCGGGGAGGCGGCGAGGTCGCCCGGCGAGAGGGAGCGGCCAAACCAGAAGGAGACCATGTGATGAAAGCGAAGGAATACGTCGTCGCCTACGGCAAGCGGGTCCTGCAGCACCGGAGCGATCCGATGACGCTTCGGGACGCGATCGCAACCCAAGGGGACATCGAGCGGCTCAATCCCGACTGCGTGTCCGCGATTCGTCCCAGGTCGGGACCGATCCACCCAAGGCGCGGCCAGCGGCCGGCTGTCGCTTCCGCGGCGGCCCCGGCCTGATTTTGCGCCGCCATGTCCTTGCCGGCAGGCCCGGCGGCCCTGGAACGTGCATGATCGCCGCCGCCGCGCGCTTGCGCCGTCATGGTGAAACCGCTATACCCCCGGAGGAACGACATCATGCTGAAACCCGTCGAATGGATGGGATCGAGCAGGGCCGACCTGAAGCGGTTCCCAAGCCAGGTCCGCACCGACTTGGGCTTCGCGATCTACCTGGCCCAGATCGGCGGCCGGCACCGCCACGCCAAGCCGCTCAAGGGCTTCGGGCCGCGCGTGCTGGAGGTCGTTGCCCGCCATGACGGCGACACCTTCCGGGCCGTGTACACGGTCCGCATCGAGACGGCGGTCTACGTCC
>JAJEAZ010000441.1 GCA_022824105.1 Alphaproteobacteria bacterium | reverse complement strand
GGGCGTCGGCAAGGTCGCTCCGCTCCGACCAGACGATGGAGGAGCGGTGTTCGCCTTCCGGCCCGTCGGTCATCGGCAGGATCGCGAACGGCCCGCCGGCGAGGAACCGCTCATGCGCCACATTGCCGTGCGGCTCCTCATAGCCGACGGTGAGCACCAGCGCCTTCTGCCCGTAGGCCCATTCCACTGTCCCGATCCCGGCTTCGCGGCGCAGAGGCGAGCCGCGCCCGTCGGCGGCGGTGATCAGCGGCGCTTCCAGAACGCGCCCGTCCGCCAGAAACAGCCGGGCGAGGCCGCCGTCGCGCTCGCTTTTCCCGGCAAAGGCGGGGGCGAACAGGGCGACATTCGGCGTACGCTCAAGCAGCGCCGCCGAGGCCCGGCGGATCAGGCGGTTCTCGACGATATAGCCGAACGGCTCGTCGCCGACCTCGCGGTGGTCGTAATGCAGGAAAACCGGCGCCTCGCCGTCGGTGATGCGGATGTCGGCCATCGGCTCGGCATGCGCCGCGATCGCCGGCCAGAGGCCCACGCCCCGCAACACCTGCACCGAGGCGTGCGAGATGGCGGTGGTGCGCCCGTCGAACGCCGCGCCCGTCTCCACCGGCGCGCGGTCCACCAGCGCCGTTTCAAGTCCTGCCGAGGCAAAGGCCCGCGCCGCCACGGCCCCCACCAGCCCCCCGCCGACGACGATGACATCGAACCGGCTCACGGAAGCGGCTCTTCCGCCGCCTCACGCCACCGCTCGTCCACGAGGCGGACAAGCCTAGCGATGCTGTCCTTGTGCTTCCGCCATCCTGCTTCGTCCAGACGGCAGAACCACTGCTCGGACACCCGTTCTGTAGTCGTTGCATTGGGCGGTCTTTCGCGTTCGAACGAAAGCGCCTCTTCCAGTTTCCGAAACTCGTCGAAACAGAGATCAACAGCCGCCGGGAAAAAGATAATGCGAATTACACCTTGCCCGACAATTTCAATCTTGTGCGTTCCGTCTGTTCGGACGCCCGTCGGTAAAGTGCGTTTCTTTGGGTTGTAGAATGTAATCCCCGAATTTTTCCTGTAGGACGGGTTGGAATTATATCTGACAATTGCCGCCGCGTCCTGCCACCAGCCACGCATCCCGTATTCGTCAGCCTTGACATTTAGGGCTTCAAGCCTTTGCGCCCTGCGCGCCGCACGCAGGCCCGAGGCTCGCTCCCGCCTCTCCGGCTTTCGTGCCTCATCGCTGCTTTCGACCTGCCTTGCTAATAGCATCCGTTCCCCGGAGCGATATCCGAAAAATGTCAACAACTCGATTGGAGCGCCCTTCTCTACCAGCCACTCAGCCATGCGCCGCACCGCCTCATCGGCTCCGAGGCCAACCAGAACGATCTTGACGGGTCTGAGCAACTCCAGTGATTCCCAGTTATCGTTGTCGCCGTACCACTCCTCAAAATTCCCGATCTGGGGGACACCGCGTCGTCCCGAATTTTCGCCGATCAGTCTGTGGAGTTCGGCGTCGTCCAGCGAGTCAAGCCAGGAGGCGTAATCGACAGCCTGCGCCACCGCCTCCCGCCTCAAGGTTCCCCGCTTCAGTTCGAACAGCACGAGTCGGCCTTCTGAATCGATGCCCAGCAGATCCAGGGGGCCGTTGGCGGTCTGCAATTGCCGCCCGACCAGTTCGAGGCCCGGCATCAGCATGGCCGGGTTCCGCACCAGAATGTCCTCTAGCAGGGCTTCCGTGCCGGCGCGTTCGGCTTCGTCCAGCCGCTTCGAATCTTTCGTCGCCTCGTCCACTTCCCAGAGTCCGAAATCGTCCGTCATGGCCGCCTCCCGTCCTCGTCGGCGTTATACCACCCTTCCCGGCCCGGAACCGACGGGTGCGCGGGCGCCGGTGCCATCGGCAATTTGCCTATTAATTATCCATTTCGGCGCGGCCACATAAGGCGCGGCTAAATTTTCATCAATTCTATAGCGTGCAGCGGCCTCACCTTTCATAATTATCCGTGAAAACAGCATGTTACCGGTTTTGGCCCGGTTCTTGTTCCTGCCTTTCCGAATCCGACCGACGGATGGCCCAACAAGGGGGTGCAGCAGATGAAACTGATTGCGGCAATCATCAAGCCGTTCAAGCTGGACGAGGTCCGGGAGGCGCTGACGGAACTCGGCCTGCAGGGGCTGACGGCAACCGAGGTCAAGGGCTTCGGCCGCCAGAAGGGGCAGACCGAAATCTACCGCGGCGCCGAATACACGGTGAACTTCCTGCCGAAAGTGAAGATCGAGGTCGCGGTGGACGACGCCCAGTGCGAGGCGGCGGTCGAGGCGATCCGGAAGGCCGCCCATACCGGGCGGATCGGCGACGGCAAGATTTTCGTGAACGACATCGGCCATGCGGTGCGCATCCGCACCGGCGAGGCCGGCCCGGAAGCGCTTTGAGCGGGAGATAAGGACATGCTTCGCACCATCACCGGCCTCGCGGCCCTTATCCTGCTGGCGGCACCGCCCGCCCATGCGGCGGTCGAGGGCGAGATCGCCTTCATCTTCAACACCTTCTCCTTCCTGGTGCACGGCTTCCTGGTCATGCTGATGGCGGCCGGCTTCGCCATGCTGGAATCGGGCCTCGTGCGCACCAAGAACACCGCGGCGATCTGCCTGAAGAACATCGCGCTCTACTCGCTGGCCGGCATCATGTTCTACATCGTCGGCTACGCCGTGATGTACACGGACGTGGACGGCGGCTGGATCGGCTCGTTCGATTTCTTCTACAACCCGTCGGAGGCCGAACTCGCGCTCCTCAACGCAGAGGAAGCCACGCCCGAGCAGGCCGCGGCCGTGGTCGGGAACGGCTATTCGGTCATGTCCGACTGGTTCTTCCAGATGGTGTTCGTTGCCACGGCCGCCTCCATCGTCTCGGGCACGCTCGCCGAGCGCATCCGCATAGTTCCCTTCCTGGTCTTCACGGTGCTGCTGTCGGCGCTGATCTACCCGATCCAGGCGTCCTGGGTCTGGGGCGGCGGCTGGCTGGCCGAGATGGGCTTCAGCGATTTCGCGGGCTCGACGCTGGTCCATTCCACCGGCGGCTGGGCGGCGCTCGCGGGCGCCATCGTGCTGGGGGCGCGCAAGGGCAAATACGGGACCGACGGCAGCATCAACCCGATGCCGGGCGCGAACCTGCCGCTGGCGACGCTCGGCGCCTTCATCCTCTGGTTCGGCTGGTTCGGCTTCAATGGCGGCTCGCAGCTGGCGCTCGGCTCCGCGCTCGACGCGGTGGCGATCTCGATCGTCTATGTGAACACCAACCTCGCGGCTGCGGCGGGCGTGATCGCGGCCATGGCGACGAGCTACGCCATGTACCGCAAGATCGACCTGACGCTGGCGCTGAACGGCGCCATAGCCGGCCTCGTCTCGATCACCGCCGGGCCCGACCTCCAGAACCATGTGCTGGCGCTCGTCATCGGCGGCATCGGCGGCGTGCTGGTGGTCTATGCGGTGCCGCTCCTCGACCGGCTGAAGATCGACGACGTGGTGGGCGCCATCTCGGCCCATCTGGTCGCCGGCATCTGGGGCACGCTCGCGGTCGGCATCTTCGGCGGCGGCGAGTTCCGCGTGCAGCTCATCGGCGTGCTCGCCATCGGCGTCTTCGTCTTCGCCGCCTCGCTCATCGCATGGTTCGTGCTGAAGCTTCTTCTCGGCATCCGGGCCTCCGAGGAAACCGAGGATGACGGCCTCGACAAGACCGAGCTCGGAATGGAGGCCTATCCGGAGTTCGGCAGGGGCTCCTCGCCGCTCTTCTAGCGGCAGGACCCTCCCGGCGGCCCGCGGGCGCGCGGCGGTCCCGACTGCGCGCCCGCCCGCCTTCGGTACGGACGACTCCGCCGGGAGGTCCGGGACCGGCGGCGCGCTGGCCATGACGCCGGCGCGACCGAGGCGCTTTCTCATGTGGACTTCTGTCAACCTCTCGATTTTCCTTTCTTTTCTTCATTCGGAGTCGGTCCTCTGTGGCCGGAAGCCTGCTTCCGGCCATGGCAAGCCTCCACGCCAGCGGATGCGGCGGGTCACCCGGAGGGCCGT
>JAJEAZ010000406.1 GCA_022824105.1 Alphaproteobacteria bacterium | reverse complement strand
CACCAGAACCCGGCCCCGGAACCGGAGGTCTTCATCCACATAGGCCATCGGCTTCAGCGCTATCGGGGCGAACTCCTCGCGCGCCACGCTGCCCATCGCCTCGAGCAATGCCGAATTCGTGACCCGGCCGGCGCGCAACTGACACTCCACCATATTCGCCCTTTGGACCACATATTCGCTCATCGACGTCCGCCCGCTTACCGCTTTCGGCGAATATAGCCTGTCCTGCCTGCATGACAACGCCGCCAACCGTTTGCCCGAACCCGCCTTCCGATCGGCTCGGGCTGTCGAATTTTTCCACAAGTTGGGCCTCCGAGTCGTTGGCAATACGACATCTTGTGATGTATGAGGCTTCATGTTTGCGCGAAATGCTCATGCCGGATCCGGGAACCCCATCGATCTGGTCGAAGATATTGTGCGGGTCCGGGACTGGACCTACGCCCGCGACGACCCGCACACCATCACCGCCGAACTTCAGGGAAGCTGGGGCGACACATCCGTTTGCGCGGCCTGGCACGCCCGCACCGCAATCATGCAGATTGCTGCGGCCTGCCGGCTGCCGGTGCCCCTGGACGGACAGGACGCGCTGCGGGAAATGCTGATCTACGCCAACGATATCCTGTCGATGGGGCACTTCTGCTTCGACCGCGATGCGGGCGCGCTTTGCTTCCGCCACGCCGTCCCGCTGCGCGGCGCTTCGGCCTCCCGGGAACTGTTCGAGGATGTCCTGCATGCGGCCACCGGCGGGCTGGACCAATTCTATCCCGCGTTCCAGCATGCGCTGTGGGGCGGCAAGCCACCGGCAAAGGCGGTTGCCGCCGCCATGATCCATCCGATGGGTGAGGCATGAGCACTCCTAATCTGATCCTGGTCGGCTGCGGCAAGATGGGCGGCGCCCTGTTGACGGGCTGGCTGGAACGGCGCTTCGCCGACCAGATCGTGGTCGTCGAACCGGAAGAAGCGGCTACGCAGGAATTTCACGGCAAGCCCGGCGTCCATATCACGACGGCTCTCGAAAACGTCACCGACCGGGTGCGCCCGGACGCGGTCATCTTCGCCGTCAAGCCGCAGGTCATGGACGAAGTGGTTCCGGCTTACGGCAGGTATACGGGACATGGCGCGCCTGTCTTTCTCTCGATAGCCGCCGGCACTCCGGTTGCGTTCTTCGAAAGAATTCTGGGCCGGGGCGCAGCGGTCGTTCGCGCCATGCCGAACACGCCGGCAGCAGTCGGCCGCGGGATTGCGGCCCTCACCGCCAACCGTCACGTCGATCCTGCGCAGATGACGCTTTGCCAGACGATCTGCGAGGCCGTCGGCGAGGTTGTCTGGCTCGGCGACGAGGCGGCCATGGACGCGGTGACGGCCGTGTCCGGCAGCGGACCGGCCTACGTGTTCTACCTGGTCGAAGCGCTGGCCGCGGCCGGCCAGCGCGAAGGATTGCCGGCAGACATGGCGATGCGCCTCGCCCGTGCCACCGTTTCCGGGGCCGGGGAACTACTGAACCGGTCGCCGGAGAGCGCGGACACGCTGAGGCGCAACGTCACCAGCCCCGGGGGGACCACGGCGGCCGCCCTCGACGTGTTGATGGCGGATGACGGGCTGGCGGCCCTGATGCGGCGGGCGGTCGCGGCGGCGGCCAACCGTTCCCGGGAACTGGGAAGCTGACGCGCCCGGGCGCTTGACCCGCTTCGGCTGCGTCCCTATACAGCCGCGTTCCGAACGAGACGGCTTCCGGCAAGGAGTGAAATGCGATGTCGCGGCGCTGCGCGATCACCGGCAAGGGTGTGATGACCGGCAACAATGTCAGTCACGCCAACAACAAGACCCGCCGGCGCTTCCTGCCGAATGTGCAGTCGCGGACCCTGCTGAGCGAAATCCTCGGCGAGCCGGTGCGGCTGCGCGTCTCGGGCCACGGGCTGCGAACCGTCGAGAAGAACGGGGGCCTCGACACCTTCCTGCTCGGCCGGCCCGACTCGAAGCTGACGGTCGAAGCCCGGCGCATCAAGCGCCGTATCGAAAAGGCCAAGGCCAAGCGCGAAGCGGCCGCCTAATCCGCGAACGGATCGTACATCGCTATCGTATCCTCGCGGTCCGGCCCGGTTGAGAGCATCGCGACCGGACAGCCGATCAGTTCCTCAACGCGCCGGACATACTTGACGGCGGTGGCGGGCAATTGGGCCCAGCCCGTGGCGCCTGCCGTGCTTTCCGACCAGCCTTCCAGCCGCTCGTAAACCGGTTCGAGAGCCGCCTGGTCGGCCTGGCTCGCGGGCAGACGGGTGAGCATGCGGTCGCCGATGCGGTATCCGGTGCAGACCTCAAGGGTCTCGATCCCGTCCAGCACATCGAGCTTGGTAAGCGCGATGCCGTCCATGCCCGAAAGCTGCACGGCCTGGCGCACCGCCGCGGCATCGAACCAGCCGCACCGCCGCGGCCGGCCCGTCACGGTTCCGAATTCCCTGCCCCGCTCCGCCAGGCGCGCGCCCACTTCGTCCTGCAGTTCGGTCGGGAAAGGGCCTCCGCCGACGCGCGTCGTATAGGCCTTGGCGATGCCGAGCACATAGCCGACGGCGCCCGGCCCCATGCCGCTGCCGACCGCGGCGGCAGCCGCGACCGTGTTCGAGGACGTGACGAACGGGTAAGTGCCGTGGTCCACATCGAGGAGGATGCCCTGCGCGCCCTCGAACAGGATCCGCCTGCCGGACCGCCGCAGCCCGTCCAGCCGCTCCCATACGCAATCGACATAAGGGGTCAGCGGGCCGCGAATCTCTTTCAGCTTGGCAATGAGCTCTTCCGGCGCGATTTCCTCCGCGCCCCAGCCCCGGAGCAGGGCATTGTGATGCTCCAGCAGATGGCCGACCTTGTCCCGGAGCGTTGCGTCGTCATACAGGTCGGCCACGCGGATGGCGCGACGCCCGGCCTTGTCCTCATAGGCGACGCCGATGCCGCGCCCGGTCGTGCCTATGGCGCCTTTTCCCCGCCGCTGCTCCCGGAGCCGGTCCACCCGGCCGTAGAAGGGCAGGATAAGGGTCGCGTTCTCGGCAAGCCTGAGCATGTCGGGCGAAACCGGGATACCTTGCCCGCGGACCCGCTCGATCTCCTCCAGAAGCGCCCACGGGTCCACCACCACGCCATTGCCGATAATCGAAAGCGTGCCCCGCACCACGCCCGAAGGCAGCAGGGACAGCTTGTAGGTCTCGTTGGCGACCTGCAGGGTGTGGCCGGCATTGTGTCCGCCCTGGAAGCGCACCACGACATCCGCCCGCTCGGCGAGCCAGTCCACGACCTTCCCCTTGCCTTCGTCGCCCCATTGCGCGCCGATGACGGCCACATTGGTCATTCCGCCTCTCCGTCCAGGGATTCGAGGCCGCCGGCCCCCAGAAAATAGCTGCAGCCGAGGCGGCGCGCTTCGGCTTCGGGATCG
Source organism: Alphaproteobacteria bacterium (assembly GCA_022824105.1). Classification (GTDB taxonomy): domain Bacteria; phylum Pseudomonadota; class Alphaproteobacteria; order Bin95; family Bin95; genus Bin95. The sequence goes on along the minus strand of JAJEAZ010000406.1, from coordinate 1,720 downwards.
GCTGCCGGCGCAAGCGCCTGCACCGTAATCCAGCCGTCGGCCTGCCAGCGCCGGCGTTCCGCTCCCTCCGTGCCGTAAGGCAGGAAGAGGCGGGAACGCGGCGCAGGCGGGGTCAGCATGCGATGGATGGCGTCGAGATAGAGCGTGACGCCCGTGCCCGCCTCGCCCTCGGCGCGGTAGCGCCCGCCCCGGCCTACCTCGCCGCGGCCGCCGCTCGCAAACAGGCTGAAAGCCGCGCCCGAATAATACTGGAACCCCCGGTGCTCCACCGGATCGATGGTGATCCGGAGGCCCGGAGCCGCCGCCGCCACCGCCGCAGCGACTTCGAGCAGGTGGTCCCGCAATGCGCCCGCTTCCGCCGGCAGGTCGAGCGAAGCCAGCGCCGGCGCCGCCGTCTCGCAAGGACCGGTCGCGGCCATCAGGGCCGGGAAGGGCGGACCGGCCAGCGCCGCGACCGCCGCGGCGTCCTTGCGGCCCAGCGCGTCGCCGAGCGCCGTATCGTCTTCGAGCCCCGCGTCGCCGAGGAGCGCGCGCACCAGCGCCGGCGCGCCGAGGTCGATGCTCACCCCCGGCACGCCCAGCGCTTCCAGCGCCTCGAAGGCGAGCCGTGCGACCTCGGCGTCGGCCGACACGCTTTCCGCGCCGATCAGCTCCACCCCGGCCTGGGCAACCTGGCGTTCGGCGTGAAGCTGGGAGACGCCGACCCGCAACACCTGTCCCGCATAGGCAAGCCGCAGCGGCCGCGGCTCGCCGGCGAGCCGGGTGCGTGCGATCCGGGCCACCTGGAGGGTCATATCGGAGCGCAGCGCCAGCATGTGCTGCGAAACCGGGTCCATGATGCGGAAGGTATCGGCGGCGATCGCCGCGCCCTCGTCCGCGAGGAAGCTCGTCTCGAACTCCGCAAGCGGCGGGTCCACCCGCTCATAGCCGTTCAGCGCGAACAGCTCCAGCAGCCGCGCTTCGGCAGCCGCCTCGAACGCGGCGTCAGGAGGCAGGACATCGCGCAGTCCCGCCGGAAGCAAGGCTCTGTCGGTCATCGGGAACGTCGCCCCGGCCCGGGACCGGGTGCAATCCGAAAGGATTTCGCCCTAGAAGGCATCGAAGCGGCCCCGGCGCAGATTCCTGACCCAGGCATCGACGTCGGCCATTTCTTCGCGGTCCTTCCACATGCCGAAGGCCGAGGGCTCCGCTTCACCCTTGTCGAAATCGGCATCGACCGCCGGCTCGTCTTCGGTCCGCGCTACCTCGGTGCCACCCTGACCCTTGCTTTTCCCTGCCTCTTGCATCCGTTTCATCGAATCCCCGGCCCGAACTTTCGCCACTTCAAGGCTACACGGTTTGGCGGGAATGTTGCACGCTGGGCCGCCCCGCTCAAAACCGGAGGACCAGGGGGCGGGCGATGGTGTCCGGCAGCGCGGCGATGCGTTCCAGGACGCGCTCCGGGCAGTCATCGTCGATTTCGATGAGCGCGAGCGCATGTCCGCCGGCCACCGGCCGGCCGAGATGGAAATTGGCGATATTGACCCCCTCCTCGCCCAGGATCGTGCCGATCTTGCCGATCACGCCCGGCCGGTCATGGTTCCTCACGAACAGCATGATCGGCCCGAATGCCGCTTCGAAATGGATGTCCTGGACCTGGACGAGGCGGACCCGGTCGCCGAACAGCGTGCCGGCCACGGTCCGGCTGCGCTCGCCCATGGCGGCCCTGACCTCGATGAGG
>JAJEAZ010000343.1 GCA_022824105.1 Alphaproteobacteria bacterium | reverse complement strand
CTGGGGGAGAAGCTGGCCTACATCGGCAACCATTGGGACGGACTGCAGGTGTTCCTCACCGACGGGCGTGTCGAGATGGATAACAATGTTATCGAGAACGCGATCCGGCCGCTGGCACTGAATCGCAAGAACGCCCTGTTCGCCGGCCACGACGAGGGCGCCGCGGCCTGGGCCCGCATCGCCTCACTGGTCGAGACCGCCAAAATGAACCAGGTCAACCCCTACGCCTATCTCAAGTCCACGCTCGAGGCCATCGCCTCCGGCCATCCGCACTCGGATATCGATACCCTGATGCCCTGGGCCTTTGCATCAACATCCAGCTGAAATCCATGTGGTGCAGCCGCACCGCTTACTTTCATCTCCCGTCTCTCAGAGAATTCCCCAGAATAAAACAATACCAACAACCCACGAGTAACATAATCAGGGTGATCGCCGTGGTTCAGTAAGATGTCCCGGCTTGGTCGTTTGTGCAGTTTTCTCACAATTTCCATCGGTACTCATTTTTTGCCGGTTCCGGTTTTCCTGGTCCGCAGTCCCGAAAAGCGGACAACCCCGACCCGGCCTGGTGGCAGAGGAATTCTATCACCGCAGGTGCGGAACAGGAATTTCATCGGAAGAAGCTCGATGGGACCCGAAGAAACCATGAAAAACGTATAAACCCGGGTCTGCAATCGAGATGGCGGAGGACAGGAAAATCACTTCACTGGGAGCGTTCCTGGGATTTTCCATCTCGATTTCTTCTCCTGATTCCCAGGTTTTCCATCCGGGCGGGCCAGGCCGGGTGACAATTCCATAGCCCGTATCGGGGGTCGGTGCTGTTGATCGGCATGGTGACCATGGCCACCCGGGACCCATTTTCTCCAGGTTTCCACCGTATGCCCGTAACATACTGATCAACAGGGGGCGATGGTCTGCGCAGGTACCAAGTTGGTATCTATCCGCATTGCGCCGTAATGCGCCGAGGGCCAAAGCGCCACCACCCTGGTACCAGGAAAAACCCGGGTTTCAGGAACCCATTGTATTTGAATGTAATTTTCCGTATGCGCACGGAGTACGCCGGTGACGGCAACTAGTGACAAGTCTTTCCGGCAGCAGCCAGTCGTCATTAGGCGGTGAAATTGTACGGGAGTGCCTGTCAGGCGCGCATTTGCCGTTGAGGGCACCATAGGTGCGTCGGGTGTGACGCGCACACGCCGTAGGGCGTAAAGTAGGCACGCCTGGGCGAGAGGCTCCGTCTCCGGCTTTTCCCGTGCATAAACAACGGCTTAGCCAGAGCGGCGTCTGAGCGACGCTGTTCACCGCGCTTGTGATGGAACGGTTCCGGACCCGGTGCGCGGGGACAGGTGGTCATTATAGGAAGCAGTCCCGCGCATTGCAAGCGGCTTTTTCGCGCTGTTGACGAAGGTCTTTCAGACGCCTTTCCAGGCTCGGCCCCGGAGGACCGATCCGCGGCCGGCGCCTGTCGGAGCCACTCCCGCCGGATGCCCCGCATTCGTGGCGCGCCGGCGGCGATGGACGGTCGGCGGCCGCGCCTCATGCCGTCCAGGTCCGGCGACCGCCGACCATGGCGCCGGCGATGATGCCGCCGATCCGCTCGGCCGCCGCGGCGAGATGGCCGTCGGCGAGGTGGGTGTACGCTTCCGTGGTGCGATGGCTCCGGTGGCCGAGCAGCCTGCCGACCTGGGGCAGGTTCTCGCCGGACATCACGGCCTGGCTGGCGACGGTGTGGCGGAGGTCGTGGAGCCGCAGGGTGCCGAGCCGGGCGTCGGCGCGGACGGCATCCCAGCAGGAAGCCAGGCTGTGCTGGCCGCGGCCTTCGGCGTAGCGGGGGAAGACGAACGCGTCGGGATCGCGCGTTGGGGGAGAGCCGGCCGTGTCGGCCGTGCCGGCGATGGCGGCGACGAGGTCGCGGGCCGCGGCGCCGAGGGGCACCGTGCGCGGTCCGGTCTTGGCGTCGGGCAGGCGGATGGCGTCGTCGCCGATGTCGCGCCAGCGGCGGTCGAGCACCTCGCTGCGGCGGCAGCCGGTGAGCGCGATGAGGCGGATCGCGGCGACGGCCTCGGGCCACTCGGCCTCGCGCGCGTCGAGGGCGCGGCCGAGGCGTTCGAGCTCGCCGGCGTCGAGGCAGCGGGCGACGTTGCGGCGCGGGTTCTTGGCGATGCCGAGGCAGGGGTTGGTCCCGGGCGGGCGCCAGCCCCATTCCTCGGCGCGGAACATCATCGCGCGGAGGATCTCGAAGGCGCGGTTGGCGGCGCCCGGGCGTTCGGCGCTGGCGGCGTCGAACCAGGCGGCCACATCCTCGGGTCCGATGCGGTCGACGGGCATCCTGCCGAAGGCGGGCAGGAGCCGCGCCTTGAGGTAGGTGCGGACGGTCCTGCCGCCGGAGGGCTTCAGGTTCGGGGCGCAGCGCCGCAGGTACTCTTCGGCGAAGGCGGCGAAGTCCGGGACGCGCCGCGCCCTGCGGCGCTCCTCGGCGGGGTCCTCGCCGGCGCGGATGCGCGCGAGGAGGTCGCGGGCGCGGCGCCTGGCCTCGGCGAGTTCGATCTCGCCGTGGCGGGCGATGACGAACCGCCGCGTGCGGCCCCCGATGCGGGCCTGGAGGACGTACACCTTGCGCCCGGAGGGATGGACGCGCAGCCCGAAGCCGGGCTGCCCGCGGTCGAACAGGATGGTCTCCCGGGGACCGGCGGCGCAGTCCCGGGCCAGCCGGGGGGTGAGGTCAACCCTGGGCATGGCGGCCTCCCCGGCGCTCGTTGCCGTCGACGCCGTCGTCACCGTCACCGTCACCGTTTCCGCCGCTGCCGGCCATGGCCGCGCCGATGCGGCCCGAGACCCGGTCGGCGGCATCGGCGACGGAGCGGGCGGACAGGTGGACGTAGCGCTCGGTGGTCTCGACCAGGGCGTGGCCGAGCAGCCTGGCGATGGTGACCATGTCGGCGCCGTTCATGGCGGCCACGGAGGCCCAGGTGTGGCGCAGGTCGTGGAGGCGGACGCCGGCCAGCCCGGCGTCGTCCCGGATGCGCCGCCAGTGCTGGGAGACCGTCGAGACCGGCTTGCCGGGCGAGCGCCCGGGGAAGACGAAGGGGCAGTCCGGGTCCCGGCGGGGGATGGCGTCGAGGACCGCACGGGCGGCGCCGGCCAGCCACACGGTGCGGGGGCCGGACTTGGAATCGGGCAGCAGGATGCGGCGGTCCCGGATCCAGTCCCACTGCAGGCCGGTGACCTCGCCGGCGCGGCAGCCGGTGAGCAGCAGCAGGCGGACCACCGCGACGGCCTGGGGGCAGTGGGGCTCGTGGCGGTCGAGTGCGGTGCCGAGCCGGACGACCTCGTCCGCGGTCAGGAACCGTTCCATGGGGGCGGTCCGGTAGCGCCGGGTGCGCCGGCAGGGGTTGGTGTTGTGGTCGCGGTATCCCCACAACTCGGCCATGCGCATCATGACGGACAGGACCGGCATGGAGCGGTTCGCGGTGCCGGGGCGGTCCGCCATGGCGGCGAACCAGTCCCGGACGTGCCCGGGTCCGATGTCGTCCACGGCCAGGTGGCCGAGGACGGGGAGGATCTCGTTGTGGACGATGCGCCGGTTGGCCTGCCGGGTGCGGGGCTTCCAGTGGCGGGCGTGGCGCTCGAGGAACTCGCCGGCGAAGTCGGCCATGGGGCGGCCGGGATACCGGGGCCCGGCGTTCCGGGCCGGCGGCTCGGCGAGCCCGGGCAGGACCCGGCGCGCCTCGCGGCGGGCCTGGGGGACGCTCATGGCGTCGGCGGATCCCAGGGTGACGCGGCGGACCCGGCCCCCGGGGGTCCGGCGGCGCAGGAAGAAGGAGCGGGTCCCGGAGGGGTGGACGGACAGGCCGAGTCCGGAGATGGCGTCGTCCCAGAGGTCGTACCTGCGCTTGCGGGGCCGGGCGGCGGCGACCCGTCTGGGGAAGGAAGGGCGGGGGGTGGATGCGGTCATGATGCGGCTCCTGGGTTGGGCCGCGCGACCGGTGGTCCATATAGGAAGCAGTCGCGGCGGCGTTTCTACCAACGGACCGCGCTTCCGGGATCGGATGTGGAATGAATCAAGTCATTGATTCAGAACACGTTTCCGTCATCCTGCAGGACGGTGAACAGCGACGCGGAGCGGCACATTCCGTGCGTCGGGTGTGAGAGAAAACGCCGCCGGGCGTAGAAATGGGAGAAGATCGAGGAGCACACCGCGAACGAATCGGGGCAGCGTCCGAGCGAAACGGAGAAGCCCGAGCGGCGTGTGAGCGGGGCCCGCGAAGCGGCCCGCGAAGGAGCACGGCACGCGAACCGATGGACGAACCGATGGACAGTCCGGTGGCCGCGCCGGTACGGCGCGCGCAACCGCCGCGCCAACGGGCAGAGGTACGGGACGAAGCCGCGGACCGGGCACCGGCTCGCCACCGCGACCGGTACCTGGAATTATTCTCGGCTCGCAGGAGGAACAGGCAGAGAAGTCGGACGCGGCGCGCGTGCCGGCGACCGGAACGGTCGAGGCAGGGGCCGCGTACGCCGACGGAAAAGTGAACGCGACCGGAGGGAGCAGGAGACGAAGTACGTGTCGGCAACGCCGTGCGGCGAAAGCCGACGGCGGAGAGCCGGCACGGATCCACCACCGGGACCGCCGCGAAGCGCGGTCCGGTTCGCTGGACAGGCAGGAGAAGCCGACGCGAGCGGCAGACGAAGCGGAAGGCGACGGTGACGGTGCAGGTGCGGAGCGCCGCGCCGGCAGTCGGCGTTG